>CAZAIS010000189.1:0-5636 GCA_964485255.1 uncultured Acidimicrobiales bacterium
CAAACCCTGTCGCCCAGGACGTCGAAGATTGACTCTTTAACCCTGTCGAGTACCGGTCGCAGGTTCCGCCCCGTCGCACCATGTAAAACGGTTCCCTTCGCGCTTCCCGCGATAACCCTCATTCCCCTCCTTGGCTTTTGTTGGTCAGGTCTTATTCTGAAAGCCGCAGACACTCCGCAATGTATCCCTGTTCGACTCAAGAAAAAAGACCTGACCCCCAAAAGTCAAGCGTGGAAGAGCCAGGCGAGGGAGCCGGCGAAGCGGCGGTTGGTCTCCCAGCGAAGGAGCACGTGCTCCGGCCGGGAGAGAACGGGATCGGCGTCGACGACGCGGAAGGCTTCGGCACGGGCTTTTCGTATCAGGTCCAGGTTTCTGGACAGGCGCGCGACCTTCAGGTCCGGGAAGCCCGACTGCCTGGTGCCGAAGAGGGAGCCCTCGCCGCGAATCGCCAGATCGGCCTCCGCGAGGGCGAAGCCGTCGCTGTAGCGCCTTATCGCCTCCATTCGCGCCCGGCCCTCATCGGTAGTGGGCTCGGCGAAGAAAACACATATCGCGCGCTCATCGCCGCGGCCTATCCTTCCGCGAAGCTGGTGGAGCTGCGCGAGCCCGAACCGGTCGGCGTCCTCCACGATCATCACCGTAGCGTTGGGCACGTCGACACCTACCTCGACCATTACCGTCGAAATCAGGATGTCTATGTCTCCCGCCGAGAAACGCTCCATGATCTCACGCTTGTCCCTGCCCTTCATCTGCCCGTGGACGAGCTCTATCCCGGCGTCGGGAAACTCTCCCTTGATACGCTCGGCCTCTTCCGCCGCCGAGCGCGCCTCAAGCACGAGGGACTCCTCGATGATGGGGCAGACAACGAAGACCTGCCTGCCTTTTTCCACCTCGTTGCGGACCATCGCGAAGACACCCTCGCGCTCCTGCTGCCCGGCCACGTGGGTTACGACACCCTTGCGTCCGGCGGGAGGCTCGTCGATAGTGCTGAGGTCGAGGTCACCGAAAAGTGTGAGCGACAGCGTTCGAGGTATGGGTGTGGCCGACATGTGAAGGATGTCGGGGTCGCGGCCCTTGCGCGCCAGCAGCACCCGCTGCTCGAGCCCGAACCTGTGCTGTTCGTCAATAACCACCAGGCTGAGGTCCTTGAAGGTGACCCCTTGCGATACCAGCGCGTGAGTACCGATCACCACGTCCACGCCCTGCGACTCGATCGCCTGGAGATCCGCGCGCGACGGCGCGCCCGTCAGAAGCAAGATCTTCACGGGGATCTCTCCCAGGAACTCGCCTATGCGCCGGTAGTGCTGGTGGGCGAGTATCTCCGTGGGGGCCATGATCGCCCCCTGGTGCCCGCTCTCGACGGCGAGGAGGAGAGCGAGCACGGCGACAAGGGTCTTGCCCGAGCCCACGTCTCCCTGGAGGAGCCTGTTCATCTGGACGTGCCGGCGCATGTCATCCCGTATCTCGGCCCAAGCCTTCGCCTGTGAGGGTGTCAGCTCGAAAGGCAGACCCGAGAGGAACTCCGCGCTCAGGTCGCCCGGCCGGCCGTGCGCGATGCCGCGCGCGTCCCTTTCGCGCCTCTTCTTGAGGAGCGCGAGGCCGACCTGCATCGTGAATATCTCATCGAAAGCCAGCCGGTAGCGCGCCCTCTTGAGGGCCCGGTCGCCTGTCGGGAAATGGGTTTCGCGCAACGCCTCCTCGAGCCCCGCGAGCTTGAACCTGCCAACCACGTCGGGGGGCACGGGGTCGGCAAACCCTCTCACGGCCTCCAGGGCCCGGCTGACGAGCCTTCTAAGACCCGCGCTGCTCACCCCGGCCGTCGCGGGGTAGAGCGGTATGATTCGCCCCGTGTGCAAACCCTCGAAGCGCCCGTCCGGCTCCTCGGAACCCAGGACGTCGAAGGAAGGGTTCGCCATCTGCAGCATGTTGTACTGGAACGTGACCTTACCCGAGAAGGCGGCCAGCGTGCCCACCTTGAGTCTTTCCTTGTGGTAATCCTGGTTGAACCAGACCCCCGACAGGTACCCCGTTCCATCGAAGAGGGTGACCTCAAGCATTTTCTTGCGCGACCTCGTCGTCCGGCTCTCGGAGTTATAGACCCGCCCCAAGACGGTAGCCTCTTCACCCGTCCTGACGTCACGGATGGGGGTCACGTTCGACCGATCGAGGTACCGCCGGGGGAAGTGGTACAGGAGATCGGCGACGGTTTTGATACCCAGGGGCTCAAGCTTGCGGGCACCCGCCGGACCGAGGCCGGGCAGTACGGTCACCGGGGCGTCAAACCGGTTGAGGGCCTCAACGCCCGGGCTGGGGGCGCGCTTATGCGCGCTTCGCTCGGGCCTTTGAGGTTCTGCGTTGTTCCGTCCGGTCACAAAAGGGTCCTCCGCGCGGTTACATATATATAATACAGTCTGAGGGCGACAGGGCACCGCAGGCGCCCGTCCGGGCACCTAACCGGCATCGCGCCGCGCGGACGCATGTATAGATCACCGCACCGGCGCCGCCACGCGCGCGCCCGGGGCAACCAGGACGCGGGAGGCATGATGAGAGCCGGGGAAGCAGGGCCGGGAATCACCGGGTGGATCAAGTCGAAGCTGAAGGGCGCCGCGGTGGAGGGCGCAGTCAAGCGGCTCGGCGTGCCGCGGAGCGCGGCGCGCAACCTCGAGTCGTTCGCGATGCTCTCGGGGTCCGCGGCCAGCAGCCTGCCCACGGAGCTCCTGGCCCTGGCCGCCGACATGTGGTCCGGTTTCGTCTATACCCCGTTCGCCGAGCAGCAGATGGACGGCTGGGTCATGCCTTACTGGCTGCGGCGCCAGAGGACCCCTTCGTCAACTTCGTTCGTCCCGCACGGCCATTTCTGGCTCGAATGCAACATGACCCACCGCAACTGGACGGGCATAGGCCTGTGCGGCTATCCCAACGAGGCGACGGTCGACGAGCGCGGGCTCGTCACCCCGTGGCCTTTCGCGCCGTCGATTGACGTGTGGGTCAAGGTCGGAGATACACTGGTGTGCCCGTCCGAGATAGAGAAAGTGGACCAGCAGCTCGTGGAAGGTTTTCCCATCGTACGGACCACGTACGATGCCCTCGGGATCCAGGTAGCGCTCACGTCGTTCGTAGCACCCGTCGATACCGTTCCTTTCGTGCTATCCCTGTGCGAATCAACCTGCCCGGGCGGCGGGGCGAGCGCTGCTTCGCTGGTGATATCCCTGAGACCGTGCAACCCGGAGACGCTGTGCGCGATCAACGATCTGACCTACGACCGGAGCACTAGATCGTTCGAAGCCGACGGCAACCTGATGGTCTACCTGGGCGCCGAACCCGACCGCGTGCTGATCTCGGACTACGAGCACGGCGACGTGGCCATGCAACTCCGCGACCCTCGGCGCAGGCGGGTCCACGACCTCGCGACCGCGCCTCGCCCCGGCGGCTCGACCGTCGGATGTCACGCCGGCCGGATATCGGTCAGCGAGCCGTTCGGCCTCGCTACGGGAGCCGCGGTCTTCGACCTCGACCTCTCCGGCGGGTCCACCTCCAGGGTGTGCTTCGCGGCACCGTTGCAGGCCGGGGTCCGCCCGCCTTTGGACAGGATGATCCCCGCCGCCGAATCGGTCGCGCTCACCGAGCGGAAACTGGCGGAGCAGTCGAACCTATGGGCGGACCTGGTTAGCTCCGGGATGCGTATTTCCGTCCCTGATGATGTGTACCAGAGGGCGTTTGACGTTAACAAGGCGTTCCTGATGTTGCTGTTCGACGGCCGCTCGATTACCCCCGGCGTCGCGACTTACCACATGATGTGGTTCAGGGACGCCGCCTACCTCGTGCCGGCCCTGGACCGCATCGGGCGCTCGGACATGGCGCACGACATCCTTGGGACATACCCCGACCGGCAGACGCCGGACGGGTACTTCAAGTCGCATTCCGGTGAGTGGGACTCGAACGGCCAGGCCATGTACACGCTCGCGCACCACTACCGCATAACCGCGGACGAGTCTTTCGCCAAGGGCGTCTACCCGGCTCTCATGAAAGGTGCCCGCTGGATAGACATGAACAGGGTTACCGACCTCCCCGAGGGCGATCCGCGCCGAGGCCTCCTCCCTCCGGGAATCAGCGCGGAGCACTTCGGCATGGGAGACGTCTATTACTGGGACGACTTCTGGGCCCTGGGGGGGCTCGAGGCGGCGCGGGGTATCGCGATGGACCTCGGGCTCGAGGGTGATGCCGCCTACCTCCAGCAGGTAGCCGCGGAAATGTGGAAGGCACTCGAGTCTTCATGGGCGTCCGTCGAGGAAAGACTGGGCCGCCGCGTAATGCCCATCGCGCCCGGGAGGGACGTCGACTCCGGGAGCATCGGTGTCCTGGCGGCCGTGTACCCCCTCGGATTGATACGCGCGGACACCGAGATAATGGCGAACACGATTCGCGAGATCATCGAGGGCCACTTCTACAGGGACACCTATTACCACGGCATACTGCATTGCGGGCTCAACGCCTACCTGTCACTGCACGTGGCCCAGTGCCTGCTGCAGAACCGGGATCCTTACGCCCTCACCGTCTTCGAGTCTCTGATGGACATGGCATCCGCGACACTGACGTTCCCCGAGGCGATCAACCCCCTTACGGGCGGCGGCGCTTACGGGGACGGGCACCACGGGTGGGCGGTCTGCGAGTTCCTGAACTTCCTGCGCAACGTCATGCTCATGGAGGAAGGCGACGTCCTGACCTTTCTGCCGCTCTCCAGGAAGGAGTGGTTCGCCGGAGGCAACGCTATCCGTGTCGAGAACGCCCCGACGTTCTTCGGTGAGGTATCCTACTCCGTCGAGCGCAAGGGGGACGCGGTGACGTTCAACCTGCCCGGCCGGTTCGACAGGCCGCCCCGGCTTCTCCGGCTCGAGCTGCCCTTCTCCATCTCGTCCGCCGAGGCCGACGGCGCGGCCGTCGCGGTGGCGGCCGGGGGTTCTTCGATAGAGGTTTCGGCGACCACGAAGCGCGTGCGCGCGGTCATCGACTAGAAGCGCCTGGCGCGTGACGCACATGCGCCGGGTCCGTGGACGGACCCCCACGCGTATTTGCCTTTGCACATCGTTGTGCTATTATCATTCCTCGTTGAACGGAAAGGAACGACATTGTCGAACGTGTGTGATATATGTGGCAAGAAGCCCCAGTTCGGCTTCAACGTAAGCCACTCACATAAGAAGACCAAGCGCCGCTGGACACCCAACGTCCACAAGATGCGCATTATTGTCGGCGGCAACCCGCGCACGGCGCGGGTCTGCTCGAGGTGCCTCAAGTCCGGCAAGGTCCAGAAAGCCTAGAGCCCCGGCTCCTCCTCCATGAACACCGCACCCGTATCGATATCGAGCACCTGAAGCCTGCCGTTCTCGAGAAGGCCCACGGTGCGAGCCTGCCCCTCCTGCTTCGGCACCGCCACGCTCCCGGCGTTGAAGATGGTGACTCCCCCTATCGTCTCGATGCGCGGCACGTGAGTGTGACCTCGATGAACCAGTGAAACGCGCGCCTTGCGGGCCATTGCCGCGAGTTGCTCTCCCGTATGCTTGTGGCCGTGTGTGACGAGCACCCGCAGACCGTCCAGGCTCAGGAAAGCGAAGTCTGACAGGATGTGGTTGTCGAGGGCC
>CAZAIS010000190.1:0-5624 GCA_964485255.1 uncultured Acidimicrobiales bacterium
ATCATGTTCTGCTTGTTGTGGGGCACGAACGGCACCAGCAGCACCATCTCCTCCCCGACCATTCCCGGCAGCCGCATTATCACGTAGTAAGGGGTCATGGGCCGCTTTTCGCTGTCGATCTGCTCCTCGGCGAAGTCCCACTGGTCCTCGCGGTTGTAGAACGTATCGGGGTCGGTCATGTGGAAGGTGCGCAGGATGTTCGACTGCGCGACGAAGAAATCCTCGGGGTAGCGGATGTGCCTCACGAGGTCCTCGGGCATCTCATCGAAGTCCTTGAAAAGCCTGGGGAAGATCTTCCTGTAGGTCCCCACCACCGGGTCTTCCGGCTCCACGACGTACAGGGACACGCTGCCGTTGTAGGCGTCTATGACGGCCTTCACCGAGTTCCTTATGTAGTTGAACCCACCCGTAGGCTCCGAGTAGGGGTACTTGTCGGTCACCGCGTAGCAGTCCACAATCCAGTACAGCGCTCCGGCGTCGGAGACCACCAGGTAAGGGTCATCGTCCTGCTTGAGGAACGGGGCGCACTTGCTCAGGCGGTTCTTGATGTTCCTGTGGTACATGACCTTCGAGTCGTCGCGCACCTGCCCGCTGAAGAGGAGGTTGTAGTCGGTGAAGTTGATCGAGAAGAGCAGCTTACGCCAGAAGGAGTTCACCTTGACGCCGCCGGTCCCCCTGTAGGGCTTGTGGACCTCCTTCTGCCCCTGTGGGTAATCAAACTCCGGCTGGGACGTGTTTGTTATCACGTACTCGTCGGCCAGCTCCCCGAAGTAGATCTGCGGGACCTTGATCTGCACGTTGGTGGGCCCTACGGGCGGGATGTTGCTCACTATGAAGTCGGGGTTCCCCTCATCGGTGACGTCGTTGCTGGGCGACATGGCCGCTCCGTACCCGTGGGTGTAGACAAGCGTGTTGTTGACCCACGTCCTGGCCGACTCGGTCAACTGGGACTGGACCATCTCTCGCGCGCCGAGCATTACCTGGCGGTAAGCGCCGTCCACGGTGTAGCGGTCGACGTCGACGTCGTTGAACTTGTAGTACTGCCTGATCGCCTGGAGCTGCTCGTAAGCGTTCAGCAGCGACCTGGGGTCCCACAGGCGGATGTTGTTGATCGTGGCGCTGTTACGCTGAATTGCGGCCATGTCCAAATCCGGTATGGCCGGATACTCCTGGGCGTTGATCTTTTCGATCTTGTAGGCGTCGCGGGTGGCGCCGATGTACCTCTCGAGGTAAGGGCGCTCCTTGGCCTGCTCTGCGGGCTTCACCCGCAGGGACTGGATGATCGCCGGGTAAACGGTCCCGGCGAGAAGCGCTATCACCAGGAAGGAGCCGATGGCGATTACCGGCAGCAGCCAGCTCTTGAGCTTGATGTTCATGATCAGTACCGCGGCTATCGCGAGCACTATGACCAGCATGATCCACATCGCCGGTATCCGGGCCACGGAGTCCGTGTAGCCCACCCCGTACACGGCGCCTTTCTTCTGGAACAGGAGCTCGTACTGGTTGAGCCGGTAGGAGTACGCCTTGATGACGAAGACGGCGGCAAGGATAACCGAGAGGTGCGCGAGCACGTGGGGGGCGAACATGTCCCAGCCCTTCCGGAGCCTTATCCCTCCCTCGAAGAGGTATACAAGGGCGGTAACGATCAACACGAAGAGCAGCGTCCCTATCAGCCAGTCGGTCAGCGACCGGTTGAAGGGGTAGGAGAACGCGTAGTACCCGAGGTCCTTGTGGAAGACCGGGTCCGCCTTGCCGAAGGAGGCGTGGTTCATCCACTTGAGGATCAGGTCCCATTTACCGCCCCACCCCAGACCCGCTATGAAGGCCGCTATCACGGAAAAGATCACCAGGCCCACGCCGACGGCCTTCTTCCAGGTCCCCCTGACCCGGTCGATGGCGTCCTTGAGGGGGGACCCCTCCAGGTCGACCTCCTTGCGGGGGGAGATCTTGCGGGCGAGGAACACGTTTCCGTAGAGCACCACGAAGAAGATCAGGCCGAAGACCACGACCGAAAGGATCTTCGCGACAAGCGTCTTGTAAAAGAGGCTCTGGAACCCCACGTGGTTGAACCATAGCGCGTCCACGTAGAACTTGGCGAAGGGGACGATGACCAGGAGTATGAAGACGACGACTGCAATAACGATGAGCGCGATCTTGCGGCCTCTCGTCATTCCGCCCTTGAACCTGCCGCGCAGGTTCTGTGCCCCGCTCTTGCGCAACTGGCGGATCTTCTCGTTGAAGTCCTCTACGTTTGACGATCCCGGGAAAGGCATCTGTCTCCCTCCTGCCTCCGAGGCGGGTTACCGGTCCTCGAGCCTCCTGTAAGCTTCCACGATCCTTGGCATGGTGACCCCCGCATGGCCGAGGATCAAAACGTCCGCGAGTTCATCATATGCGGTCGAAGCAACGTTCACAAAGACCAGCGCGGCGTTGTTGCGGTGCGCGTACGTCGGCAGCGACGCCGCCGGGAACACCTCAAGGCCGCAGCCGATCACGAGCATCAGGTCGCAACAGGTGGCCAGCTCGACCGCGCGGTGCAGGACGGGCGCGTTGAGCGGCTCGCCGAAAAGCACGACGTCCGGCTTCACCGTGTTGCCGCACATCCTGCATGACGGGACCTTGCCGCAAAGCGCCGACCCCTTGATCTCCTCGTACTCGTGGCGGGCCCCGCAGTTTATGCATGTGCCGGTGCGGTAAGTCCCGTGCAGCTCGAGAACGTCGGTCGACCCCGCCCTCTGGTGCAGGTGGTCGATGTTCTGGGTCACCACCGCGTCGCACTTCCCGAGCCTCTCGAGCTCCCCCAGGGCCAGGTGGGCCGGGTTGGGTTCCGCCGACTCGAGGACCGGGTTCAGCTCGGCGGCCATTTCCCAGAACTTCGTAGGGTCGTTGACGAAAGACTCGTACGTCGCGTAAATCATCGGATCGTAACGTGTCCAAAGACCCCCCGGCGAACGGAAATCCGGGATCCCCGACTCGGTGGATATCCCCGCGCCGGTAAGCGCAATAACAGCGTCCGCTTCGTCGATCAGCTTCGCGACCTTGAGAATTTCCTCATCCACAAATGCCCCGCACGTCCACACAACAAAATCGGCCCACAGGCCGTATACCACGATTTTCGCTTAGTCTACCACATACAGGCGTCGTTCACTTTTTACTTTTTTTGTTGACTTTCTGGCGTTCAAACAGGCATTGCCGGCAAAAAAGTAAACAAAAAGAGTAAAAAGTGAACGACGCCTACTGGTAGAGGGGGAAGCGGGAGGCGAGATCGGCCGTTTCGGACTTGAGGCCGGCGAGGACCGATTCGTCACCTTTGCTCTCGAGGGCGCGTCTGATCAGGTCACCGAGCAGTTCCATGTCGGCGGGCTTCATCCCCCGTGTGGTGACCGCCGGCGTGCCAATCCTGATGCCGCTGGTGACCTTGGGCGGAGCCTCGTCGAACGGTATTTCGTTCATGTTGACGTTGATGTCGATCGAGTCGAGGATGTCCTGCGCCCGGCGACCCGTCAAGCCGACCGGGCGAAGGTCCACCAGGAACAGGTGCGTCTCCGTCCCTCCCGATACGATGCGGAAACCCGCCGACGCCAGGCGCTCGCACAACGCCCTGGCGTTCTCGACGATAGTCCGCGCGTACTCGCCGAACCCGGGTTCCATGGCTTCCTTGAAGCAGACCGCCTTGGCGGCGATCACGTGCATCAGCGGGCCTCCCTGGACTCCCGGGAAAACCGCGGAGTCTATCCTTTCCCGGTGCTCTGCGCGCGTCAGGACGAACCCGCCGCGCGGCCCGCGCATGGTCTTGTGTGTCGTCCCCGTCACGTACTCCGCGTACGGCACCGGGTCCGGGTGAACTCCGCCCACGACGAGCCCTCCGAAGTGCGCCATGTCCACCATCAGCCGGGCACCGACCCCGTCGGCGATCCGGCGAAAGGCCGTAAAGTCTATCTTCCTCGGGTAAGAGCTTCCACCCGCGACGATCAGCCGCGGCTTCTCCCGGGCGGCGATCCGCTCGATCTCGCCGTAGTCGAGCGCCTCCGTTTTCCGGTCCAGGCCGTAGTGCACCACCCGGTAGAGCTTCCCGGAAAAGTTCGCGGGCGAACCGTGCGTGAGGTGCCCTCCGCACCTCAGGTCCATCGCCATGAGCGTATCGCCCGGCTCGAGGGCCGCCTGGTAAACGGCCATGTTGGCCGGCGCGCCGGCGTGCGGCTGGACGTTGGCGTGCTCGCAGGCAAACAGCTCGACCGCCCTGTTCCTGGCCAGGGTCTCCGCTTCGTCAACCGCCTCGCACCCGGAGTAATAGCGGCTGCCGGGATAACCCTCCGCGTACTTGTTGGTGAGCACCGAACCCTGCGCTTCGAGCACCGCCGCGGAGGCGTAGTTCTCACTCGCGATCAGGTTTATCTTGCGCCTCTGCCGGTCGAGCTCGGCCTCGATAGCCCGGGCCACCTCGGGGTCGTAGTCACGCAGCGCGGAAGCGCCCTTCTCGAAATCCAAGTCAGCTCTCCTTCCAGTACTCGCGCTCTATGTCCCGGATCCCCTCCAGCCGCCGGGCGTGACGCGCCGCCCCCTCGCTGTCCGCTTCGCCCTCGAAGCCGGTCTCGAGGAAGACCTTGAGGATGTCCCGGGCGGCGGCCGCGTCAATGATGCGCGAGCCCATCGTGATAACGTTGGCGTCGTTGTGAAGCCTGGAGAACTCGGCGGTATAGAGCTCGTTGCACGCTACGGCCCTGACTCCGGGCACCTTGTTGGCGGCGATCGCCATCCCCGCGCCGGTGCCGCACACGAGGACACCCCGGTACGCGTCTCCCCTCTTCACCGACTCGGCCACCGCCAGGGCGAAGTCCGGGTAGTCGCAGGACTCCTCGGAGTCGGTCCCCAGGTCGCTCACCCGGTACCCCATGCCGGCAAGTACGTCCTTGAGGTCCTCCTTGAGCCGGAAGCCGGCGTGGTCGCTGCCGATCGCTACGACCTTCTCGTTCTTGGAAGCGGTTTCTTCCTCCACCAGTCTGCTCTCTCTTTAATCAGCCGTGGTCCCGCGACGTCCTTCCGGGCCCCGGCGGCCGGACTACGGCGTCACGCCAGACAGATTCTAACACGAGGGACTCCGCGCGACTCAACGCGGATTCTCTCAGGCTTCCGGGACGCCCAGGACCAGCCGAAGGATGTCCACTATCGGCCGCTCGATCATGTCGGCCACCGCCCTGTACCCGTCGACCCTCAGCCCTATGGGGTCGGGAACGTCGTACTCCCCGTCCGGCATGCTCCACAGGCCGGCTCGCTCGATCGAGTCCGCGGCGCCTTCGAGACACCCCGCGCGGCCGGAGACGCCCGGCGGGTAATCCCTGTCGTTTCCGGCTCTCATCTCCTCTCGCGCGGCCTCCGCCAGTCGCATGAGCGCATAGGCGCGGACCCCCGGAGACATCCTGCGCACCCTCAGGCTCTGCCTGTCCTCCATGACGATCACCAGGTCGCCGGGCTCCAGCATGGGGAGCGTAAGACGCCTCGCCCTGTGGGCGCCGATGTCGATGCCGCGCTCCCTCATCACGTGAACCGCCTCGGGTGTCGCAGGCTCTCCCTCGAGCCCCGCGATCCCCGCGGACGCCACCCGTATCTCGGGGGCGCCGGCAACG
>CAZAIS010000191.1:0-5610 GCA_964485255.1 uncultured Acidimicrobiales bacterium
CAACTGGCGGCCTACTGCCTGCTGGTCGAAGACCTCTACGGCGTGCGCCCCCCGGTCATGAACCCCGGGCTCGACCACCGGAAATTCTACCCGAGGCCGCCGGTCGAGCACGACGGGGAGGCCTGGGTGGTTTCGCTTGGGAGGCCTCAAGACTGGAAGGGGTTCGGCGACGCGTCTGAGGCGATGAAGATAGTGCAGGCCGCGCGCCCGGACGTACGCTGGAAGGTATACGGCAGCTTCGACATGCCCTCGCTCAAGGGAGCCGCGCGGCACGATTTCCTAAAGAACATAAGCGATGACGAGCTGGCGACGCTTTACTCGTCCGCGGACGTCGTCATATCCCCGTCCTGGTACGAGAGCTTCCCGGGGCCGCCGATAGAAGCAATGGCCTGCGGGGCGCCCGTGGTAACGACCTCGATAGGCGTGGAGGACTACGCGCGGGACGGGGTCAACTCGCTCGTGGTGCCTCCCCGCGACCCGGAAGCCCTGGCGGCCGCGATCCTGAGGGTGCTCGGCGACGGCGAGCTCCGGGAGAGGATGGTCGCCAGCGCGCTGGCCACGGCCGGTGAATACACATGGGAAAAGACGGCGGAGAGGCTCGTCGAGATAGTCCGGCGGCGCCTCGACGAATCGGAGACGGCACCGTGCTTCGAGGAGCTCCTGCTGTCGAAGAGCATCCGGCCGGCCGGCGGCCTCGAGGAGGACCCGGGGTTCTCCCTTTACGTCTACGGCGCGCTGGAGGGGATTCCACGGAAGACCTGGCTCGAGTCCCTCGGGAAGATGACCTGCGAGAGGGTACTGCTCGACGGCGCGGTGGCCGACCTGGCCGCGGACGTGTGTCGCGCTCTCCCGGCCGCCGAGGTGTCCTGCGCCGACGAGGACGTGGGCCGGGAGCTCATGAGGCTGGCGGAGGCGGGCGAACTGGACGAGCACGGGCATACCCTCTTCATGGCCGCGGACACGGTCCCCCATGAAGGCGCTGACGCGCGCCTGCTCGACCTCTCCAGGAGGTGCGGCGGAGCTACCATGTGCGTGTCGAACAACGGGCCCCAGGGCTACTCCATCAGGCGGGAGTACGGCGGGCTGGGCGAGCCGCTCGCGCGTTTCGCCCGTGGGGTGTTCGAGGACAATCACGCGAAGGCCATGCTGGCGCCGTACTTCAGCAACATCTTCACGGTGGTGCCCAACAGCCTGATCCACGGCGCCGTCACCTCCGAGGGAGCGTCGTTCGCGGGGGACCCCTTCGGCGCCGTCGCGCGGGCGGCGTCACGGGCGGGGGTCCCGCTCGCGGTGGCGCTGGATACCTACGTGCACCACCAGCGGATCACCGAGGGCGAGTTGGCCGCCAACCACGACGCCGCCGCCGCCGCAGACCTGACGTCCGAGGTTCTCCGGAGGGCCGCGCTCGCCGGAGACGACGAGGAGTGCCTCGGGACGCTCCAGCTCATTGAGACATGCGGGCCCCAGCTCGAGAACGTGCCCGGGATGAGGGCCGCGCTCGGGAAACTGGTAGAAGCGGGGCACATCCGGGCGGCCTCCTGGCTCGCGAACCTCATGGAAAAGACCGCCCCCGACGACACCGACGTCCTCATCGACCGGGCCTGCCTTCTTTACATGATGGAGGAGTACGCGCTCTGCGAGAAAAAACTCAAGGCGGCCCTGGCCATAGACGAGGACCACGTCCCGGCATTGATGAACCTGGCCAACCTCTACCTCAACTCCGGTCTGCTGGATGACGCGGGCGCCCTGTGCCGCAAGGTCCTCCAGCTCTCCGGCGAGGAGCGCGAGGAGCGCAGGGAGGCCGAGCGGGCACTCGAGCAGATATCCGCGGCGACAGCGGGAGGATAAAGATGAGCGCAGTAGAAGCGGCCACGGGACTCGCCCTCGAGCGGGAGCGACGGTGCTCCCTTTCACCCTTGCGGCCCGCGCAGGTCGTTGTCCTGATGGGCGGGCTGGGCACCCGGCTCGGCTCCGCGGCGGGCGGCGGCCCCAAGTCAATGGCCCCGGTGCACGGCAAGCCTTTCTTCGCCTACCAGCTCGAGCAGATGCGGGAGCAGGGCTTCCGTGACTTCGTCTTCTGCGTGGGCCACAAATCCTCGGCGGTCATGGACTACTTCGGGGACGGGTCGCAGATGGGGGTCAGGATCAGGTACTCCGAGGACGGGCGGGCGAACCTTGGCACGGGTGGCGCGATAAGAAACGCGCTCCCCCTGCTCGACGACCATTTCCTGGTCATCTACGGCGATTCCTACATGGACATCGATTTCATCGAGCTCCTCTACCACTACAGGACCAGGTGCGCGGCCGAGGGCCAGCTCTCCCTGATGTCGGTCTTCCGGAACAACAACCGCCTGGGCGCGAGCAACGTGCTCTTCGAGGACGGGCGGCTGCTGCTCTACGACAAGAGGCAGCCCCTGTCGGTCATGGAGCACATCGACTACGGGGCCACCGTGCTGGACCGCGGGGCGATCGAGGAGCTGATGGACGAGGCCACGTCGGACCTGGCCGATTTCTACAACGAGCTCGTGCGCCAGGGCCTCATGGGGGGACACGAGGTCGTCACGCCGTTCAGGGAGATCGGGACGCCCGGGGCGCTGGAGGATTTCAGGAGGTACGCTGCCGGCCGCTTCCTGCTGGAGAAGCCCGCGGTCTTCGTGGACAGGGACGGCACGATCAACGAGCAGGTCTTCTACAGCGAGGACGAGCCCGCCGACTCGCCGGTGGAGCCGTTCCAGCTCAGGCTCCTTCCCGGCGCTGCCGAAGGGCTCCGGATGATAAAGGGCCTCGGCTACCGGCTCGTTGTCATCACCAACCAGCCCGGCGCGGCCAAGGGCAAGGCGCCGCTCGGCTCGCTCTACGCCGTTAACAGGAGGCTGCGCGAGTTGCTGGCGCGAAGCGGGGTCGCCCTGGACGACGTCCTGATGTGCCCCCACCACCCGACGGGCTCGGTCACCAGCGTCGAGCCGTACCTTATTACGGAGTGTGCCTGCCGAAAGCCGGCCCCCGGCCTTATCGAGCGGGCCATTAGGAAGTTCAACGTCGACAGGGCCGTCTCGTTCATGGTCGGCGATTCCCCCGGGGACGCGCAGGCAGGTCGGGCGGCGGGGGTGAGGAGCGTGCTTCTCGGGGCGCGGGCCGGCAACGGCTCGAACCCGCAGAGCCTGTTCGATTTCGCTCGCGCCCTCACGAGAGCAAGGAGCACGGGATGAACATGCTTGACAGGCTTCACGTAAAGATTTTCTCCGACGGGGCGGGCCTGGAGGACTTCCGTCGGCTGAACCGCCACCCCAGGATAAAGGGCTTCACGACCAACCCGACACTCATGAAGGCCGCCGGCGTCGAAGACTACCAGAGTTTCGTCCTCGAGGTCGTCGAAATCGTGCGCGACAAGCCGATCTCCTTCGAGGTGACCAGCGACGACTTCGACGTCATGGCCCAGCAGGCACTCTGGCTCAGCCGGGCCGCCGACAACGTCTACGTCAAGATCCCGGTGACAAACACCAGGGGGGACAGCTCGGCGGGGCTTATAGACGCGCTCTCCCACGAGGGCGTCAAGGTCAACGTGACCGCCATCCTTTCGCTGGGACAGGTCGAGACCGCGGCGGAATCCCTCTCCGGCGGCGCGCCCGCGGTCATCTCGGTTTTCGCCGGTCGCGTCGCCGATACGGGCGTGGACCCGCTCCCGCTGATGAAGGAGGCGGGAAGGATGCTCCGGGGGCTTCCCGGTGTCGAGCTGCTCTGGGCGAGCCCGCGCGAGCTGCTTAATATCTTCCACGCGGAGGAGGCGTCCTGCGACATCATCACCGTGCAGCCGGGGATCATCGAGAAACTCGACCTCGTCGGCTACAGCCTGTCGAGCTACTCGCTGGACACTGTCCGGATGTTTTACGAGGACGCGCTCAAGTCCGGGTACATGATCGACGGAAGCATCGACGGCTACCCGGCGCGCAGGCCCGCGAGAGCCGTATAACGGGGGGAGGTCCGATGCTCATCGAGGAGTACGTCGAGAGGTACCTGCTGGAGACGGAGGTCATCAGAAATCTCCTGGACCGCAAGGTGCTGGCGAGGGCCGTCAGGCTGCTGGAGACCGTGCGCTCGGACGCCGGCCGCCTTTTCATCCTCGGCGTGGGGGGATCGGCGGCGAACGCGTCACACGCGGTGAACGATTTCAGAAAGATAGCGGGCATCGAGTCGTACACGCCGGTGGACAACGTATCCGAGTTGACCGCCCGCGCCAACGACGACGGCTTCGACACGGTATTCGTCAGGTGGCTCGTGACCTCCAGGGTCTCGGAGCGCGACGCGCTGCTGGTGCTGTCGGTCGGCGGCGGCACCGACAGCACCAGCAGGAACCTGGTGCTCGCGATGAGAAAGGCGAAGCAGGCGGGCGCGAAGATAATATCGATCGTGAGCCGCGACGGGGGCTGCGCCAGGGAACTCTCGGACGCCTGCGTAAGGATACCGGTTGTTTCAGAGGAAAGGACAACGGCGCACGCCGAAGGCTGGCAGGGCATAGTCTGGCACCTGCTGGTGAACGCGATGGGCGCGCCCGCCCTGCCGGAGGCCGGGCTCGCCGCGACCGTCGCGAGGAGCCCCCGCCCCAACTGACGCGGGCGCGGGATGGGAAAACGGCGGTTTGCGCCGGCCCCGGAGGAGCCCACGGGGGCGCGGCGTCCGTCCGGCGACGGGGCGTCAAGCAGTTTCAGGAGGTCTGAGGGTGAAGGTCGGGAAAGACAGGTACTTCATAACCGGCGGGGCGGGCTTTATCGGCAGCCACCTCGCCGCCGCGCTGCTGCCCCTGGGGGACGTCGCGGTCTACGACAACTTCACCTCGGGAAGGGCATGGCACTTCGAGGACGTCGATGGGTCCGACGCGATCGATTTGGTCGAGGGCGACCTCAAGGACCTCGACCGGCTCGCGCGGGCCATGGCCGGCTCGCGTACGGTGTTCCACCTGGCGTCCAACCCGGACATCGCCCGGGCGGCCCGTGAGCCGGACATAGACTTCTGGGAGGGAACGTACCTCACCAGCAACGTCCTGGAGGCGATGCGGCTGTCCGGCGCCCGCCGCCTCGTGTACGCGTCCGGAAGCGGCGTGTACGGGGACACGGGCGACCTGCTCACACCCGAGGACTATACGCCCATGAGGCCGATATCGACCTACGGGGCCAGCAAGCTGGCCTGCGAGGCCCTGATCTGCTCCTACTGCCACATGTTCGGCCTCGACGCGTCGGCCCTCAGGTTCGCGAACGTGGTAGGTCCCCGGCAGACTCACGGGGTCGGCTACGATTTCGTCCGCAAGCTTACGGGGGACCCGTCGCGCCTGGCCGTACTGGGTGACGGCACCCAGAGCAAGTCGTACATATACGTCGACGACGTGGTGAGCGCCGTGACGATGCTCGCCCGCGAGATGCCCCCGGGCTTCGACGCGTACAACGTCGCGACCTTGGACCACCTGTCGGTGGACGAGATCGCGGAAATCGTCATCCGCGCGATGTCCCTCGAGGGCGTCGAGCGCGAGTACTCCGGGGGGGACCGGGGGTGGAAGGGTGACGTCCCCGTGGTGCGACTCGATTCGCGCAAGATACGCGCCCTGGGATGGACGAACCG
>CAZAIS010000192.1:0-5597 GCA_964485255.1 uncultured Acidimicrobiales bacterium
GAGGTCCTTGAGCATCTGATAGGTGATGACCGTGAGAATATCCCAGGCTCGATCCCGCCTGGGCATTTCGACGGTCTCGCCCATTGCGTGCCTGAGAAGCTCGACGACGTGCACCACCTTCATGTGGCTTCCCATGAGCTCGGCGGCGGCCAGAAGCAGCCACATGCACCCGCCACAGTAGACAACCAGGGTGTCGGTTCCGGTCCTTTCGGCTTCCCTGATCCTGCGCATGGCTCCAGCAATGATGTCGAAGGGAATGTCCGTTCCCCTCGACCAGGAGGCGCCCTGTCCAAAACCGCAGCACAGCGAGTCGCCCTTGCAGTGCTCCATCTCCACCACGTCGCACCCCGCCAGGTCGAGCAGCTTCCGCGCCTGCCCGAAATACCGGTCCCCTCCCGCCTTCGAGTAGCAGTTGTCATGAACGGTAACGGTCAACCCGAGGGGCCTTGATATCTCCAGTAACCCCTTGTCGAACCTGTCGATTATCCACTCGTAGAAATTCGTGAACTCCTGGCTGAAAGAAACCCCCATCTCGTCAGGTTGGACCCGGGTGAAGACATGGTAGACCGCGTCCATGGATACAACGGCCCTTTTGACCCCCCAGGAATCGAGGTCTTCCTTCACCATCTCCCCCACCCTCTTCACCAGGTCTAGGTAGCCCGCCTGGTAGAGGTAGGCGCCACACTCCCAGTGCTGTGGAAGGGACAATGCCGCCGGCCCCTCCAGCAGTCTGCTCCCGTAAAAGACCTCGGGTATGAGGTAATTGAAGCTCCCCAGCAGGAGCACCTCCTCCTCGGGCTCTTGCTCCATCCATGAATCCAGAATGCGGCGCACACCCTCCGGGACCACGGCGTAAAACGAGGACCACAGGTTCGGCTCCTCGGTAGGGCAGACAATACGGTACAGTGCGGGAGAGCCCTGGCGCCGGTAACGGTCGTTCCAGCGTTCGAGCACGAGATCGTATGGATTGGCGGCGTTCGGGCAGTATAGGTTGCAGGAGAAGCAACTGGAGCACCTGGTCAGGGCATGCCCGCCGAAGCCTCCTTCAGCAAGAGCCCTGATCTCCGCTTTGGCCTCTTCGGGACAGAGCTCCATCTCCGGGCACCTGGTGAAACACTCCCCGCAGAAATCACAACTCTCCCTGGTGAACATACGGAGCCTCCTCAATGCGGCCCGGGCGGTTGTTCCTCCGTCCGCTCCTCAATACAGGAATTCTACATCATTCTTGCGCTGATGCCTTTGCCGGAATAGGCCCACGGCCGGGGGTTGATTGCCGGTTGACCGCACCAAGCCCGAGAATCACAACCTCCCGTGATGTCCGGTTCGCTCGGGTGGCGGTGATGCCTGCCAACGGTATCCACCAGCCTCGAGACCCTTAATGGACGGTTCCATCAGGGAAAATGTCGTGCGCCGACGAGCTATGAAGGTCACGTCCACCGACTGAAGAGAAAAGACCTGTTCCGAAAACAACCCCTGTCAGACAATTGCCTCGGCTGTTTTCATTCCAGGTGGCGACGCGTCCGCGCATCATGTGTGTCTGACCCCGAACGCAATAAAAACGCGCCAAAATCGGGTTTGACCCCAAGAAAGGGGTCAGGCGTAAATATTGCATCGGCCGACAAAGCGCCTTTCGTGTTGTGCGATACAGGCCGATGCAATATTTACGCCTGACCCATTTTCTGCCTGATTGACCTGAGGAACTTTTTTGGCGGGGGGAGCATCTATATTGGCGGAGATGGGTTGATGAAACACACGGGGGTGTGTAGTACGGAAAGCCCGCGTCTGGTATTCTCTATGAGCCGCGATAACCCTCGCTATTGACCGGCAGAGTGAAAGGACTCCCATGCACCTGACATCATCCTGGACCCGGAAGGCTATCTGCGCTTTTCTCGTCTTGTCATTTGTTCTCCTGGCTTGCCTCTCCGGCATAAGCGTCATAGGGCCCCAGCCCGCCAGGGCGCAGTTCGGCGAGTTCGCCGTGGCGGCGATCGGGAAGATGCTGGGCGGCATCTTCAGCAAGACCCTCGATTACCTCTTTAACAGCCTCAACGACGACGGGCCGGACGTCGAGAAGATCCTGGACGAGATCAACGCGGCGATCCAGGCCGTGAGCGCCGAGCTCCAGGCGACCGAGGCGCAGTTGCGCAGTATATTCGCCAAGCTCATGGAGATGGGGTTCTACACCGTCATCCTTCCGGCCACCAAGGCGGCCGGGGAGGTCGAGGCCTTCTGGTTCGACGAGTTCCTTCCCAGGTTCGCGAACAAGGACGCCAATACAATTCCCCAGCAGGTATTCCAGGACTTCGTCAACGCCTGGCACGGCCCGACCGCCTCGCCGCCGCTGGAATCGGACTTCAACATGATCCGGGACACCCTGAGCCATAACGCCACCAACAACCCCAGGGGCGCCCTCGACCAGTACACCGACATGGCGATAACACAGATGTCCACCGGCTCCTCCACCGATTATTCGGCGGTGGTCGAGTCCACAAACGGCGTCGGGATAGTGGCCGAGAGGCCGATGTACTTCGATTACCAGGACGCCTGGAAAGGCGGCCACTGCCAGGCCGGTGTCGCGAAGGCTTCAACGGAGTACTTCTTCGCCGAGGGCACCACCCGCCCGGCCTTCGACTCCTACATATGCATACAAAACCCGGGAAAGAAGGCGGCAAGCGTCAAGGTCACTTACATGAGGGGTGACGGGACCAACAACGAGCAGGACATCCAGGTCCTCCCGCACTCCAGGTCCACCGTCAACGCAGGCGACCTGCTGGGCCACGCCGACGCGGCTTCGAGCGACTTCTCCGTAAAATTGCGGTCGTCGAACGGGGTTCCCGTCATAGCGGAGCGCCCCATGTACTACAACTACAAGAACGTCTGGGACGGGGGGCACTGCAACCTCGGCCTCGTCAAGCCGTCCGAGAGGTTCATACTGGCCGAGGGGACGTGCAGGCACAACTTCGAGACCTACCTGTGCATCCAGAACCCGGGCGACGCCGCGACCAGCGTCCAGGCGAGCTACCTGAGGGGCGACGGCTCCCGGGCGGAGCAGTCGGTGACGATTCCCGCGCGCTCGCGGGCGACCTTGAGACCCAGTGACGTGCTCGGTCACGGGGATGACAGGTCGTTCGACTTCTCCTCGAGGGTGGAGACGCTCGATGGAGGCAAGATAGTGGTCGAGCGCCCGATCTACTTCAACTACAAGAACGCCTGGCTGGGCGGGCACTGCGAGTCGGGGCGTCTCGAGCTGGACGACAGGTTCTACTTCGCGGAAGGCTGCGTGCGGCCGAGCTTCCACTCCTACATCTGCCTCGCGAACCTCGAGGCCGCCCCCAGCAACGTCAAGGTTACCTTCATGCGCGGGGACGGCACCACCGCCGAGACCACGCGCTCTATTCCACCGCATTCACGCGACACACTGAACGTGGCCGATATTCTCGGTCAGGGCGACGGCGCGGCCTACGACTTCTCCGCCCGCGTCGAGACGACGGACGGAACCAGGATATCCGCCGAGCGCGTGATGTACTTCGATTACCTGGGAGCGGCCCTCCCGGGCAGCCCGGGATGGGGCGGCGGGCACTGCGAGATGGGCCTCACCGAGACCGGCACCCGGTTCAGCTTCGCCGAGGGGACCGTCAGGCCGGGCTTCCGCCCCTACATCTGCATTCAGAACCCCGATGATAAAGCCGCGGAAGTCACAGTCACCTACATGAAGGGTGACGGCGGGGTCATGAGGCAGTCCCTCGCAGTGGCTCCCCACAGCCGCGAGACCGTCGACGTCAAGCAGGTGTGGAACACCATGCAGGTGTCGGGGGCGGCCGGCGACGGCGGCCACGCCCTCATAGAGAAGTACATGGGACTCGAGCAGCTCTTCGGGAGGTTCCTGCACGACCAGGTGATGGCCGTCGAAATGACGGTATCGGTAATGAACTACGAGGACCCCAGCCGGGCGAAGTCGCAGGCTTACCTGTCCGACACCGTCGCCCCCGCGCTCCAGCAGGAAGCGATGGCGTTCCTGGACAACGTCGCCCGGCTGGTCATGAGCCAGGCGTACCTGGACATGGAGGTCGGGAAGAACGTCCTCGTCCTTCCCGATCAAGGCCAGGAGATACTCGACAGGGCCAACTTCATGGTCAACCTGGTTTACCAGCAGGCCGTCGTCGGCAGCAGCCCGGTGATAATAGGGAACGCCATAACCACCACGGACGTGAACCCGGGCGGCAACGCCATGCAGGTCACCGCGAAGGACAAGACGACCGGGACCACGCTGAGCCCCTCAACGACCTACGCGGTGCCGTCCGCGTCCCACGACAACAGCGGGAACCCTTACTACCCGACGACCTGGCGCAAGGTCAAGGAGACGGGCCAGATATCAAACACCTTCTACGACACGTGGGACTCCGCGAAGAAAGTGGTCAACTACTCGAGCGAGCTGAGCGTTACCAGGTACACCTTCTCCGGCTCGAGTGTCGTCAAGGGACACTCCTACGACATCCTCGACAAGAACGGCAAGGCGATCGCCACCACGACGGTCAATTCCTACGACGACGAGTTCAACCAGGACGACGCCGGGGAGAACGTCTTCGGCGGCTTCGAGGCGATGCTCGGCGTCAACGGGAGCGAGGTCTTCATGGACAAGGCGGGCTGGTCCCTGTTCGAGAACTCCAAGAGCACCAAGTACAGCCACCAGAAGGTCACCAACACCTACGATATCGACACGTTGAGCCCCAAGAAGATCAAGACGGAATGCAAGGACGACAACGACGCCCCCGGGAACTTCAGCGGGAGGGTCCGCATCGGGCGCGAGTTCGTCGCGGGAAGCTCCGCCAGCGTGCTGGTGGGCTACGCGGCGGACATGCAGGGGCAGCTCAAGGTGAAACAGATAATGAGCGGCGGCGACCAGAAGCTCGACTACACGATCGAGCTCCTCGATACGACCACCGGGCAGACCATCGACCAGAAGGACGGCTCGATGAAGATGGACAACGACTCCAAGGACGAGACGATGAGCTTTCACGAGCAGCCCACCGGCACTTTCGCGACGTCCCTAATCGCCGGGCACACCTACGCGCTCCTGGCGGACGTCCACGTGGACGTTGGCAACGGCGCTTACTACTGGGGCCCCTGCGACCACTGGCTGACCGGGACGATCAGCGACGCCTATGTCACCTACCTGCAATGAGAGGGCGATCGAGCTCGAACGGCTTAAGAAAAACTCGGAAAGGAATGAAATGAGTCGAGTATTCAGTTCATGGGCCGGAAGGGCGGCATGCCTGGCGCTGGTTATGCTCCTGGCGGCGTTGATGGTACTGGGCGGGACGCCCGGGCAGCGCAAGGCATCGGCGGAAGGAGGTCTTGGCACGACCGTGATCATCACCGCCATCGTGGAGTTCCTGGGCGGTTTCTACGACGTCGGCCTGGACAAGCTTTGCGACTGGCTCTTCGAGAACGACCCCGACTACGAGGACCAGATAGCCGAGATAAAGGCGTCCCTGGGCGAGGTGGACCAGGAGTTCACCAACGTAACAAGCGCGCTCAATGACATAAGTACCGTGATCGACCAGCTCGAGGATTACGAGATAGCGGTCTATATGCAG
>CAZAIS010000193.1:0-5591 GCA_964485255.1 uncultured Acidimicrobiales bacterium
GGGCGCTTCCTCGATCGCCTTATCGACCTCCTCCAGGGCAGCTTCAACAGGGACATCCTTTCTTTCGCCGGAGTACCTCATCTTGATCTCCACGTTGCCCGACGCCGGCAGCTTCTTGCCGACGATCAACTGGACCGGGAGGCCCACCAGGTCGGCGTCGTTGAACTTGATACCGGGGCTTACCTCCCGGCCGTCAACCAGCGGCTCGATGCCACGATCAAGAAGCCCGCCCGCCAGGCGCTCCGCGGCTTCGGGCTGTCCCCCTCCGTCGGTTGCGATGATAATCACCTCTACCTGGAGGGGCGCCACGGCCTTCGGCCACTTGATTCCATGCTCGTCGTGGTGCTGCTCGACGACCGTCTGAAGCATCCTCGAGGTTCCTATGCCGTATGTCCCCATGACCATCGGCTTGGCCTGCCCGTCCCTGTCGGTGAAGTTCGCGTCGAGCGAGTCGCTGTACTTGAGGCCGAGCTTGAATATGTGGCCTATCTCGATTCCCCGCGCTATCTCGAGCTCTTCTCCGCACGCGACGCAGAGGTCCCCTCCGACCGCGGAGGCGACGTCCGCGGCCGGATCGGCGATGAAGTCCCTGCCTTCAACGGCTCCACGGTAGTGGTAGTCCACCCGGTTGGCCCCCGTGACGATGCCGCTCTTCCCTCTCACCTCCAGGTCGAACAGCACCCGTACGCCATTGAGTCCCACCGGACCCGTATAGCCGGGTGTAACGGCGGGAAAGACCTCGCGTTCGTCATCGCGCATGACGTGGAAGTCATCGGTGCCGAGCGCGAGCGCGAGCTTCGCCTCTGACACCTCGCGGTAGCCCGGCACGAAGACCGCGACGAGCTGCGTCGTCTCCACCACGTAGAACACGCACTTGAGCACACAGCGGGAGGTTGTGCCCAGGTAGGCCGCCACCTCGTCTATCGAGACCTTCCCCGGAGTGTGGACCTCCTCGAGCGGCGCGGGGTTCTCATCCCCGAAAGCGCGCGCGGGCCTGTGCCGCTCCAGCTCCTGGTTCGCTCCGTAGCCGCAGGCACTGCAGATGACGATGGTATCCTCCCCGATCTCGGAGGCGACCATGAACTCGTGGGACTCCCTGCCGCCTATGAGCCCCGTCGAGGCCTCCACCACCAGGGTCTGAAGGGAGCACCTGCTCGCGATCTCGACGTAGGCGCGGCGCATGGCTTCGTAGGTCTCATCAAGGCTCGCCTCGTCGACGTGGAAGCTGTAGGCGTCCATCATCCTGAACTCCCTACCCCTGATCAGCCCGAAGCGCGGCCGTATCTCGTCGCGGAACTTGGTCTGGATCTGGTACATGTTGAGCGGCAGGTCGCGGTACGACGGCGCCGCGCGGGCGACCGTGAGCGTCATCAGCTCCTCGGCGGTGGGCCCGAGGCAGAAATCGCGCCCCTGGCGGTCCCGCAGCCGCATCATCTCGGCGCCGTAGGCGAACCAGCGCCCGCTGCGTATCCACGGATCGGACGGGTGCAGGCTCGGCAGCACGACCTCGAGCGCTCCAGCGTGGTCGAGCTCCTCGCGCACCACGTCCTCGATCCTCGCCAGGGCGCGGCTTCCCAGCGGAAGGAGGGTGTATATGCCGGCCGCGAAAGACCTCATGAGCCCGGCGCGCAGCAGGAGCTCGTGACTCTTCGCCTCGGCCTCGGCCGGCTTCTCCTTCAGCGTCGGGACGGAAACCCGTGAGAACAGCAATCCCTTTCACCCTCTCCAGTCCGGTCCGCGAGCTACCCTCGAGGCCGCTGGTGCTCCGTTATCCTCTCGACCTCTCGCAGCAGCTCTTCCAGCATGTCATCGGGCCCGACCCTGCGGACCATCTCCCCACCCACGAAGAGGAGGCCCCCGTCCTTGCCGCCGGCGATACCGATGTCGGCGTCCCTCGCCTCACCGGGCCCGTTCACCACGCACCCCATTACGGCGACCTTGATAGGCACGCGCACGTGCTCGAGCGCCTGCTCCACGCGCGTCGCCAACCCGATAACGTCGATCTCGGTGCGGGCGCACGTCGGGCAGGATATCACTTCGGGGCCTGCTTCCGCGAGCTCGAGGGCTCCCAGAATCCTGCGGCCCACGCGCACTTCCTCGACCGGCGAGGCCGTAAGCGACACGCGTATCGTGTCGCCGATGCCTTCCGCGAGCAGGGCGCCGATCCCCACCGCGCTTTTAATCGTACCGGACCAGAGGGTGCCCGCCTCGGTGACTCCGACGTGCAACGGCCAGGCACAGTCCCTCGAGACTATCCTGTAAGCCTCGATGGTCCTGGGCACGTCCGAGGCCTTCACCGATATCTTGAGGTTCTCGACGCCGCACGACTCCACGAGGGCTGCGCCCTCGAGGGCGCTCCTGGCCAGCGCCGAGGCCTCGGACCTCCTGCCCCTCGACCGGCGGGAACTCTCCAGCGACCCGGCGTTCACTCCCACGCGTACGCACACGCCGCGCCGGGCTGCCTCGCGGGCGATATCGCGAACCCTCGACTTCTTGGATATCGTGCCAGGGTTGATCCTGATCCCGTGAACGCCCGCCTCCATAACGAGGAAGGCGAGCTTCCAGTCGAAGTGCAGGTCGGCTACCACGGGCATCGAGGTCCCCGCGATTATCTCTTCGAGCGCTTCCGCGGCCTCGGCGTCAGGGACCGCGACCCTGACTACCTGGCATCCCGCCCGCTCCAGCTCGCGGACCTGGTCGAGCGTGGCCGCGGCGTCGGAGGTCGCGGTGTTCGTCATCGACTGAACGCTCAGGGGCGCGTCGCCTCCCACGGGCACGTGCCCGAGCATTATCTCCCTGGTCGTCCTTCTCTCGATCATTGCTCCCGGCTCTCTCGGGATCGGCCCGGTCACACGGCGTCGATGGCATGATCCGCGGCCCCCGTCTTTTGCTGCGGCCGCGATATCAGCATTATCCCACAGCGCCGGCTCCTAATGTCGGCCCGCCCGTCCAGGCGTTCCGGCAAGCCTGACGAGCGCGGAATACGGCGCCACTGGTTCATACGAGAGAGGCCCCGGAACGGACTCCGGGGATGATTGGGGGGCCCGGTCAGGGCAGGCATCACCTGAACGGGCTTTTGAGGGGGTTGAAGATGTCCATCAATGCAAGCCTCAAGGCGATCACTGAGAGGATGATGATGACCACCCACGCGATCGCCGCGAACGTCCTCATGTCGATCTTCTTGTGGAAGACCTTTTCAACGACGATGACCAGCAGGTGGCCGCCGTCCAGGGGAGGCAGCGGCAGCAGGTTGAAGATGGCGAGGAACAGAAAGAGCTGGCCGAGCATGAAGATCAGGTATGTCCAGCCCTGTTCCGCGGCCTGGAAAGTGAGCTGGGCCGCCCCCACCACGCTACGGGGCCCTTCAACCGTCCTGGGGGTGATCCCCAGGAGCATCTTGATAGTGCTCCAGGAGAACAGGGAGACCAGGCCCTCGAACAGCGCGGCCGTCACTTGCCCGGCGGCCTTGAAGGCCTGGCCTATCGCTGCTATCGGGTTGGAGCGTACGGTCTTCGTGCTCTGGAGAATGCCCATTATTCCGCGTTCGCCGACCTTCAACAGCTTCACTTCGGCGGTCCTGCGGCTCTGTCCGCGTGTGTACCGGACCTCGACGTTCTCCCCGGGGCGCTTCTGGATCTGTTCGGTCAGCTCGTCCCAGTCCCTGGTGGCGTTCCCGGCGACGGAAGTTATGACGTCGTCTTTCTCGAGACCCGCCTCGTACGCCGGCCCCGGCGCCTCCTTTTTATCGCCGTACTGAACAGTCTCCTGGACGCCTCCTATCTTGTTCGTGCCGGTCAGCTCCTTGTGGCCGACCGGCCAGAACACCAGGTAGAAGAGGAGCAGCGCGATGAGAATGTGCACGAACGAGCCGGCAAGGATCACCACGGACCGCTTCCAGAGCGGCGCCTCATAGTACGTCCGCGGCAGGTCCTCGGGGGCGATCTCCTCCTCCGGGTTCATCCCCGCTATGCGCACGGACCCGCCCGCCAGGAACCACTTTATCGAGTAGCGCGTCTCGCCCCTGTCCCAGCCGACGATCTCCGGGCCGAAGCCTATGGAGAACTGCTCCACCTTGATGCCGACCCACTTGGCCGCGAAATAGTGGCCCAGCTCGTGGGTCAATATCATGAAAGCGATCACCAGGAGTGCCGCGCCTACCTGCCATATGTAAGTCCAGGCCGACGCGGCCGCGAGAAACGTCAAGACTCTTTCTCCATTTCGGCTATTTCCTCGGCGGCGAGCCTCCTCGCCTGCGCCTCGGCTTCCGCGATACGGTCCAGGGTGTCACAGGCAAGGCGCTCGTGTCGTTCCATGACCTTCCGCGTGACGCCCGCGATGGCGGTGAAGCCGATCCTGCCGTCGAGGAAAGCCGCCACGGCTTCCTCGTTAGCCGCGTTCATGGCCGCCGGAACTGTCCCCCCGGCGCCGGCCGCCTCGTAAGCGAGGCGCAGGGCGGGAAACCGGCTGTGGTCCACCTCCTCGAAGGAGAGGTTCCCGTAGGCCGAGAGCGACAGGAAGTCGGCGGGAGCCTTCTTCCGGTCCGGGTACGTGAGCGCGTACTGTATCGGGATTCGCATGTCGGGTACCCCCAGGTGGGCGAGCACGGACCCGTCGATCATCTCCACCATCGAGTGTACGACGCTCTGGGGATGCACAACGACGTCGATCGAGTCCATCGGCACGTCGAACAGGTGGTGCGCCTCGAGCACCTCCAGCCCCTTGTTCATGAGCGTCGCTGAATCTATCGTCACTTTCGGTCCCATGTTCCACGTAGGATGAGCCAGCGCTTCAGCGACGGTCACCTTTGCCATATCCGCCGCGGTCCTGTCCCTGAACGGTCCGCCCGAAGCGGTCAGGATTATGCGCCTTACGGCTGCCGCGTCCTCGCCCAGCATGCACTGGAACACCGCCGAGTGCTCGCTGTCCACCGGCAGTATGGGGATGCCCCGCTCGAGCGCTTCGCGCATTACGAGCTCTCCGCCGGCGACAAGGCTCTCCTTGTTGGCAAGCGCGAGGGGCATCCCGCCACGGAGCGTCTCGAGCGTCGGCGCCAGCCCGGCGGAGCCAACGATCGCGTTGAGCACGAGATCGTACCCGCCCGCTTCGACCAGCTCCACCACGCCTTCGGTCCCGGACAGCAGTTCCACCCCGATGTCCTCGAAGAGCGAGGCGAACCTCGCGGCCGCTTCCGGGTCGCTGAGTGCGGCCCTCTTCACACCGAGTAGACGAGCCTGCCGGGCCATCAGTTCGCCGTTCGAGCGCGCGGCTAGGGCGGCGATCTCGATCCCGTGGAGCCGGCGCACCACTTCCACGGCCTGCGTGCCGATCGAACCGGTCGAGCCGAGGAGCGCTACCTTCTTCTTCATCGCGGCGCCTCCGGGCCGTCATGCGGTGTCATTTCACGCCGCCTAGAAGAAGAAGTAGTACAGGACGTAGAAGACGACGGGTACCGTGAAGAAGCTCGAATCGAACCTGTCCATTACGCCGCCGTGGCCGGGTATCATCTTGCCCATGTCCTTGACACCGTAGTCGCGCTTCATCAGGGACTCGGAGAGGTCCCCCAGCGGCCCGAAGACGCAGACGATCGCTCC
>CAZAIS010000194.1:0-5582 GCA_964485255.1 uncultured Acidimicrobiales bacterium
TATCTCCTTGAAAACAGGCGCGGCCGTCGATCCGCCCCATATCGGGGTGGGCTCGTCGAGCACCACCATGCAGACCAACCTGGGCCTCTCGGCGGGCGCGAATCCGACGAAGGAGGCCATGTACCTGCCGGAGTAGCCGGCGCCGTTTACGTTCGGCTTCTCGGCGGTGCCGGTCTTGCCCGCCACCCTGTAATAGTTGACCGCGGCCTTCGGGGCGGTTCCACTGGGAGCCAGGACCTGCTCCAGTATGGAAGTCAGAGTCCTGCAGGTATCACGTTCGAGGATTTCATCACCGAGACCACCGAGCCCCATGTCGCTCATGCCCGCTCCGGTTATCCTGGCCTTGAGAAAGTGGGGACACAACTTGCGCCCGCCGTTGGCGATCGTCCCCGCGGCGCAGGCCAGTTGAATCGGCGTCAACGCAACGCCCTGCCCGATGCTGATGGTGGCCCCGCTGGTCCCGGTCCATGAGGCGAGAGGAGGCAGGGTCCCAGCGACCTCGCCGGGGAAGTCCACGCCTGTCTTGTGGCCGACCCCGAACACGTCCAGGAACTCGCTTAGCCGCTTGTCGCCCACCCGCAGGGCCGTGGCGATCGTCCCCACGTTGGACGACTGGCTTATCACCTGCGAGAACGTCATCTGCCTTGTGGGCTTGGGCTCGGCGTCCTTGAAGGTGGCATCCGCCACCTGCAACTGTGACGGTACCGTGATCACCGTTTCCGGTGTGACTACTCCCGTCTGCAGCGCGGCCATCGCGGTTATTATCTTCAGGCAGGAGCCGGGCTCGTACACGTCGGTTATCGCCCGGTTTCTCATCGCGGCCGGATCGATCGTTTCGCGGTTGTTTGGATCGAAGGTCGGGTTGGAGGCCATCGCCAGCACGTCACCGGTGTTGCAGTCCAGGACTATGCCCGTCGCTGCCTGCGCGCCGTACCTCTCCACCGCCCCGGCGAGGGAATCCTCGACGGCCGACTGTATGTCCTTGTCGATCGTGAGCTGCAGATCGACTCCGTCCACTTCCCTGGTGCGCTTCTTCTCACTTCCAGGGATCGGGTTGCCGGCCGCGTCTCGCTCCAGGACGATCTCGCCTGCCTTTCCCCCCAGCATCTCCTCGTAATAAAGCTCCAGCCCCGATTGCCCCCTGTTGTCTATGTCGACTACGCCCAGCACCTGCGAAGCCAGGTCTCCCTGCGGGTAGAACCGCTTGCTCTCGTCAACGAATCCGATTCCCTCCAGTTCCATCTTCTCGAGTTCGTCGGCAACCGACTTGTCGAGCTTCCGGGCGAGGTAGATGAATCCGCCTTTGCTCCCCAGTTTCTCACGGATGTCGTCGGGGTCCTCTCCAAGAACGTCCGCGACCTTGCGGGCGACGCTCTTCTTGTTCTTGACCAGGTAAGGGGTCGCGTATACGGTGGTGCACTCCTTGCTGATGGCCAGTATCTCGCCGTCACGGTCCGTCACCGTGCCGCGCCTGGGTGTGATCTTGACGTTGGCGTCCCGCTGCTCGCTGGCCAGCTTCTTGTATTTCCCGGCCTGGAGCCCCTGGATAAGAACGAGCTTCCCGGTCACCACCGCGAGCCCCGCGAGCAGCACGATCAACGCGATCGTGATTCTCTTGTCCCCAGTCCTTTTTCCCGGCATCCCGTCACCTGCCAGCGTGAGGCTTTTCCGATCCCGTGCCCTCAACCACGCCTTCATCCTCGCTCACGGGCTGATCGCCGTCCTGCTCCCCGCTCTCGTCACCCGGCTGTTCGTTCGCCGGGGCTTCGTCACCCTGCTCCACGCTTTCCTCTTCGTCTTTCGGGGGTGCCCGCCTGGCGGCCAGTTCCTCGTACGTGCTCTGGCACATCATGTTTCCCGAGGTGTCCCTGGAATACTTGAGGTAAATGACTCCGGAGGGATCCGATAACCCTATCTGATCGGTGGCGATACGGGCGACTCGCCCGGGGGACTTCAGGCTCGCGAGCCTGAGCCGCAGCGACTCCTGCTTCGTCTTTTCGTCGGATATCTTCGATTCAAGTTGCCTGCATTTGAGATCGCAGCGGACCGCACACTGATGCTGAACGAGCATGAACACCCCGGTGCCGGCGAGGAACAGCAGCACCAGGAACAGGAAACCTACGTGCAGGCCTTTCTTCCGCTCTCGTCCTTCTCGATCCTTCACGGTCGCCTTCTTCGCGCGGCGGCCCGCGACGTTTTTATCAGTCATTAGGAGAACCGCCTCTGCGCGCGAGGGCGCGGAGCTTCGCGCTCCTCGACCTGGGGTTTTTCTCGATTTCCTCCGGGGAAGGCACCACGGGTTTCCGGGTGAGCACTTCCAGCTCTGAAGTAGTAGCGAGCGGGTGGCCGGGCGGACAGTCTGTTCCTTTTGCCAGGGAGTTGAAAGTGCTCTTGACTATCCGGTCCTCGATGGACTGATAAGTCAGCACGACCATCCGCCCGGACGGGGCCAGGCATTCTATCCCGTCTTCTATGCCCTCCTTGAGATTCTCGAGCTCCTTGTTCACCGCGATCCTGAGCGCCTGGAACGTCTTTCGGGCCGGATGCTTCCTGCCGCGCCTCGCGCCGGCGGGAACAGCATCCTTCACGATCCGCTCCATCTCCCCCGTGGTCCTTATGGGTCCGCGCTCACGTGCCTCGATGATGAACCTGGCGATCCGCCTGGCCCACCGCTCTTCTCCGTACCTGTAGAGGATCCGCGTCAGCTCGTCCTCTGAATCCTCGTTGACGATGTCGCCGGCCGACCTAGAGGCGTCGGGCCCCATCCGCATGTCCAGCGGGCCGTCCCACCTGAAGGAGAAACCGCGCGCCGCGTCGTCCAGTTGCATCGAGGAGACTCCCAGGTCGAGCAGGATCCCGTCGACCCCGGTTATCCCCTCGCCATCAAGGACGGACTGTATATCTCTGAAATTTTCGCAATGGTAACTGACCGCCGCAGCCATCTCGCCCAGCCTCGCCTTCGCGCCAGCAATTGCCTCCGGGTCCCGGTCAATACCAATGAGCCGGCCCCCCGGGATGATGCGCTCAAGGATAGCTTCAGCATGTCCACCTGCTCCGAGCGTGCCATCTACGATCACCTTCCCCTTCTCGGGCCTCAAGTAGGCGATAACCTCCGAGACCATCACCGGCTCGTGCTCGCCGCCGGCTCCTCCAGGCACGTCAGACCCCTATGTCCGACGCCGCCTGCTCATAATGCCCCGCGCTCTCGCTCTCGTACTTCTCCCAGCGATCCGGGTCCCAGACCTCGGCCTTGTTGGAAAGACCCACTACCACGACCTCTTTCTTAAGACCTGCCATCTCGCGCAGCCGCGGCGGGATGAGTATCCTGCCCTGGCCGTCCGGCACGAGGTGGCTCGCGTTGGCGAAGAATATTCGGGAGAAACGACGGGTCGCCTCGCTGCCCGAAGGCATCTCCTCGATCCTTGCGACCAGCCTGTCCCACTCTTTCATGGGCATGAGGAACAGACAGTCATCCAGGCCTTTCGTGACCATGAGGCCGCCCTCGAAATCGCGCCTGAATTCTCGTGGCAGGATGATGCGACCCTTGGGGTCAACCGTCCTTGTCGATGAACCAACGAGCATGCCTTAGCCCTCCGTCTCGCCACGTTGCTCCACTTTACACCATTTCTAACCCTATTGCAACACTTTTCAGCCTTTCAAACCACATTTTTCCGGGTTCAGGGCGAATTTCAGCCCACTGGTGGCTTGAAATTGTGGGAATGTGGAATATTTTGTGGATAGATCGCGCCTATGCCACTATATATTGATATGAAGCGGGTTTTTCAACACCGGCTGGCAACGGGTTCCCCGGGTGGTTTCAGGCGCGTGGTGCCCGCAGGCCCGGCTATCGACGTTGAATTCTCGTGCCGGTAATCCCCAAGAACGTCATGTCACGACACCCGGTGTCCGCAATCTGCGTGCTGTCGCGTCGGAGCCGCGGGTCACGTCGGAGCCAGGGGTCACGGCGGGGCCAGGGGTCACACCGAGGCCCTGTAACAGGCGAACAGGGTGTCTATCAAGTTTCCGCCTACCTGGGCGAGCCCGGTGACGGCCACGCCCGACAGTTTGACTTTCCTCAGGGCGAATTCCCTGGCGGGATTGCTTTCTCCCATGGCCATCCCGTGAAACACCTCGGCGCTCGTCGTTATCGTGAGCACGGGGCTCGCGCACGGATCGGAGGTCGAGAAGTCCACGCCGCCCGACTCGTCGAATACCACGTAGTAACGCGCTTCGATATCACTCAGGTCGAGGCATAGCGCCCGCATGACGCCTGCCAGTTTTCGCACCTCGGAGTCACCCAGCTCCACCGCGGCGAGCTCCACCGTTTTCCGGAGAACCTCCGTCATGCCATCCCCGTCTGGAACTTCAGCCATTTCTCCTCCCTCCACGAGGCCGCCTTCGACGCTCTTTCGAGCCGGCGGCGCACGGCCATTCTAGCATGGGATACGGGGGCTCAGAGTGCCGTCAATGCGGTAGAATGACTCCTGTACTGCGAGCTCGGGAATGGAGGTCTTCATGGCCGCGAGAAGAGTCCTGGTTCTATCACCCCTCCCGGCAGAGCTTGTCAAAGGATTTCTCGAGACGAAGATGCCCGATGCCGGCGCCGTCGCCGATATCCGGGTGGAGACGTACGGCGGCACCAGTCGCGAGGACCTTCTCGAGGCCGTGGCGCTTGCCGACGTTATTGTCGGGGACTACACCTTCAAAACGGTGATGGACGCGGAGGTAATCGAAGCCGCGGCGCCGTGCCTGCTTATACAGCAACCGTCCGTGGGTTACCAGCACATAGACGTCGAAGCGGCCGCGCGCGAAGGAATACCCGTCGCGAACGTAGCGGGGGCGAACTCGGCAAGCGTCGCCGAACACACCATAATGGCCGCGCTGGCCCTGCTCAAGAAGCTGATGATGCAGCACGAGAAGACCGCGGCGGGAGAGTGGGCCCAGGACGAGATGGCCTCCCACGGCGTCTACGAGCTCGCGGGAAAGACCCTCGGGATAATCGGCATGGGACGGATCGGCAGGGAGCTTGCCATAAGGGCCCGTTCCTTCGGGTGCGCCATGTGCTACTACGACGTCAACAGGCTCCCCCCGGAGACCGAGTCCGAGCTTAGCGTATTATGGCGCGAGCTCGACGAACTTCTCGGGGTCTCGGACGTGGTGACCCTCCACGCGCCCCTGAACCCGTCGACCGAGAACATGCTGGGCGCCGAACGCATCGCCCTCATGAAGCCCGGGGCGGTTCTGGTGAACGTCGCCAGGGGCGGCCTGGTGGACGAACAGGCGCTTGCCGACGCCCTTGCCGAAGGCAGGATCGCCGGGGCCGCGGTGGACGTGTACTCCGAGGAACCGGTGCGGGTCACCAACCCACTGCTCCGTTCTCCCAACACGATACTGACACCGCATACCGCGGGGGCGACCAACGAATCGCGCTTCCGTATCATCGACATGGCGATCGGCAACGTCGCCTGCGTGCTCCGGGGCGGGCGGGCGAGGTGCGTCGTCAACGGGGTCGAGCCCTTGGGGCGCGATTGACTTGCGGACGAATAGCGGCCGGTGCATCGGAGGTGCGCGATGTCGGGCAT
>CAZAIS010000195.1:0-5580 GCA_964485255.1 uncultured Acidimicrobiales bacterium
CGAAACGCAGAAGTCCAGGTACCTCGTCGAGCTGGCCCGGGGGAACCTGCTCGGTTGCTTCGCCCTCACTGAGCCCGGCGCCGGCTCGGACCCCGGGAGCCTTTCGATGCGGGCGGAGGATGACGGGGATGGTTATCTCCTGAACGGCACCAAGGTCTTCATCACCCACGGGCAGTATGCCGACGTGGTCAACGTCATCGCCAGGACCGGCCCTGAAAAAGGCAGCAGGGGCCTGTCGGCCTTCATCGTGGAGAAGGACACGCCGGGGTTCTGTGTCGGCATGAAGGAAGATAAGATGGGGTTGCGGTCGTCGAACACGGTGGAACTCCTCTTCAACGATTGCAGGGTCCCGAAAGAGAACCTCGTCGGAAAACCGGGCGCCGGTTTCAAGGTGGCGATGACCGCGCTTGACAGCGGGCGCATCGGGATCGCTTCGCAGGCCCTGGGCATAACCCGGGCGTGCCTGGACGAGAGCGTGAAATACGCCAACAAGCGCAAGCAATTCGGCAAGTCCATCAGTTCCTTCGAGGCGATCCAGTGGATGGTAGCCGACATGGCCACCGGGATCGAGGCCGCCAACTGGCTCGTCCTTTCCGCCGCCTGGAAGAAGGACCAGGACCTCCCGTTCACCAAGGAGGCCTCGATGGCGAAGCTCTTCGCCTCCGAGCTCGCCAACAAGAGCGCCTACCTCGCGCTGCAGATCCACGGCGGCTACGGGTACCTCAAGGACTTCAAGGTCGAGAGGCTGTTCCGCGACGCCCGCGCGACTACCATCTACGAAGGTACCTCGGAGATACAGAGGCTGGTAATCGCGCGGAGCGTCCTCAAGGAACAGGGTCGGTGATCCCGGGCGGGCACCAGGACGCTTAAGCGCCACGTGTGATTGCCGCTACCTGCCGGCGAACCGCTGAAGCCGTCCGGGGTCATTGGCAACGGGTCCGGGTTGCAGGCCTCCCTCACCGTTCCCAAGGCGGGTCAGGCCTGTTTCCGCGGCTTGGCCGTCAGCAGTTGCCGTCCTGAATCACGTTCACGTTGATTACGTTGGTGACCACGATCGTGAAAACGCCGAAACCGGTGTTGATGATGACAATATCCGCCCCCTGGACCAGCCCCTCGATGTTTATGACCTGGCTCCCGTCGCAGTCCGTGGTGCAGGTCGGCGGGTAGGAAATCCCGTTCACGTTGATCACGTTGGTGACTACGACAGTGACGACCGCGAAACCGGTGTTCACCAGGTAGACGTTCGCTCCCTGCATGACGCCGTGGAGCGTGATGACCTGCTGGCCGTTGCCCTCCCGTGTGTAGCTCGAGGGCAAAACGGGTGCCGGGGCGTTCCAGTATGTCGATCTGTCCACAACGACCGGCTCGTCCGACGATACCATGGTGGAGACGCCGCTTGCCTTCACCGTGTCCTCGATCCTCTTCGAGACGCGCATGCCGGGGGCCAGGTCGAACGCGGGACCTTTCCGCCGCCCGTCCTCGGTCATGTACGTCAGGTTCACCCGCGCGGAGCGCGCACCGGGGTTCTGCACCAGTATCCAGGTGTCGAACGCACCTTCGTCGCTCTCGCCGCTCGATCCCTCGGCCACATACCACTTTCTCGCGGGCGCGGTCGCGCCCACCGAGCCCGTGGCGCATTGCCTGTTGTTGTAGTAGGTCGAACGCTCCGCGACCACGGGCATCGTGGATGTGACCCCGGTAGAAACGTTGAGGCTGTTCACGAGGTCCCCCACGTTGGTGCTCCGCCTCTGTCCCGGTCCGAGAAGGAACTCGGGCCCCGCGGCTTCCCCGTATTCTGTCATGTAGTCCAGACGCACCCGCGCGGGGCGGGTGCCGGGGTTTTGAACGAGGACCCACGTCTCGTACCCGCCGGCCGTCGCGCCCTCGGCCATGTACCAGGTCTTCGAGGGCTCGGGGGCGGCCAGGGAGCCAGTCGCGCAGCGGCGGCCGTTGAAGTACGTGGACCGTTCCGCCACGACCGGCGAGCTGGAGACCACTTGGGTAGAAACGTCGGGCGAACTGACGGTGTCGCCGACGTTCCTCGAAGCACGCATCCCCGGCTCGAGGTCGAACGAGGGTCCGGCGACCCGGCCATGCTCCGTCATGTAGGTTAGGTCCACCCGCGCGCTGGCCGGGCCGGGGTTCGCCACGAGGATCCAGGTCTCGAAGCCACCGTCAGAGGCGCCCTCGGCCATGTACCAGGTCTTCCCCGGGGCCGTCGCGCCGATGTGGCTCGTCGCGCACCGGCGGTCGTTACAGTAGGTGGAACGCTCCGCCACCACGGGCCTGCTCGAGGTGACCTCTGTGGACACCTCCATGCTCTTCACGGTATCACCGACGTTCGTGCTCCTGCGCCGGCCGGCGCCGAGCAGGAACTCACCGCCGTCCACCTTCCCCGACGGGGTCATGTAGGTGACCGCGACCCTCGCCGTCTCGCTCCCGGGGTTCTGCACCAGGATCCACGTCTCGAACCCTCCCGCCGACGCCCCCTCGGCCATGTACCAGGCACGCGATGTCTCGGTCGCCCCGATAGAGCCCGCGGAACACCGGCGCAGCAGGTACTCGCCGGAACCGGTCAGCTTCCCCGCAAGCGCCGCCGGCGCCGGGAGGCAGCAGACCGCCACAAGGAGGCCGGAAGCGATGATGGATAGTGCTCGGACGCGCTTTGCGGACACGATTCGCTCCTCTCCGCCGGGCGGGATTCCGGTGAATCCTGACACACAGCCAATGATATCACCGAACCGGCCTCGGGGCGTTCGAGTTTCCCGGTGTCCCGCCGGCTTCGACCCGCGACGGTCTTGCGACCCCGGTCGCCGGGGCTCACAGCTCGCCGCGCGCCGGCGCGTTCTCGTCCGAGGATTCGCAGAAGAGGTGTCACCAAGCGTCCCCTGTTTGCCGACAGTCCTCCGGCCTCGACGCGCAGGGTCCAGCATCCAAACGCCCGGCAGACCCGTGGGATCGCCGGATTTGCCGCCCTTCCAGCCCTATCGCTAAACGGCTCGTTTGTACTACTTTAACGATTATGAAAGCAGAAGACCCGTTTCCCGACACTTCGAAAACCGCGGCCTTCGCGGAGCTGGACGAAGCGGAGCGGGCGTCGGTTCTCGGCCGTGGAGAGCGCCGCCGGTACGGGCCTGGGGACGTCGTGTTCCGCGAGGGAGAACCGGCGCGCCGCGTTATCCTGGTCACCGCGGGCGGCTTGAAGCTGACGAAAGTCCACGAAGAGGGCAAAGAGGCGATCGTTCGTTACATCAAGCCCGGGGAGTTCACGGCCGCGATCGCGGTTTTCAGCGAGAAGGAGTATCCCGTAACCGCGAAGGCGGTCTCGAATACCGAAACGATCTCCTGGAATCGGCCGGCGATGCTGAGCATATTGAACGATCACCCACTGCTCGCGCTGGACCTGCTGCGGGTGGCCGTCGAGCGGCTGGACGAAGTCCAGGGCCGGCTGCTCGAGCTCCAGGCTGAAAGGGTGGAGCAGCGTGTGGCGCGGGCCGTGCTCCGCCTCATGGAGCAGTCCGGCAGAAAGACCGGTGAAGGCATCCTGATCGATTTGCGGTTGACGAGGCAGGAACTCGCCGATTACACGGGCACGACCCTTTACACGGTCAGCCGTATCCTCAGCGGGTGGGGCAGGCTTGGCTGGATACAATCCGGGCGCGAGAGGATAGTGGTCATCGATCCCCATGCCCTCGTGGAGTTCGCCGAGGGCGCGTCGTAAAGGAGGGACGGCGGGATGACGGGCGCCATTCCGGGAAACCTGATGACCACCGCCATGGCGGTCATGCCCCATGCCGACCCTTCGCGGCGGTCAACCGGGTATCCACGGTGCCGCGGGACAAGTACCTGTAGCAGACACCGGCAACCGTCCTGTTTGCGCTGGATCAAAGACGGCGTATCCCTCTTCCGCGAGAATGGTCGGGATGAAGGTGGACCTGAAGACGACGGTCGGCGAATTGATAGGGGATTACCGGTCTACCGTGAAGTTCTTCGTAGCGCGGGGGATGCTTTGCGTCGGTTGCCCGGCGCGGGGTTTTCACACGCTGGGGGACGTCGCCCGGATCCACGGTTACGAACCGGAGGAGTTCCTGAAGGCCGTCCGCGAGGCCGCGACCGACCGACACGGGCTCCCGCCCGGGGAGAGGAGGGTGTGAGATGTTTTGCTTTCAGTGCCAGGAAACCGCCAAGAACCAGGGTTGCACCGTGAGGGGCGTTTGCGGAAAGCTGGAGGAAACGGCGGATCTCCAGGACCTGCTCATCTACGTATGCAAGGGCATCGCCTTCTACGGCGACAAGCTGAAGGAGGCCCGGGGTGTCGATCTGCCCGCTGCCCGCTTCATATGCAACGCGCTCTTCACGACCATAACCAACGTCGCCTGGGACGACGACGTGATCATCGGTCGGATAAAGGAAGGCCTTGGCGTACGCAAATCCCTCGAGGACGCCGCCGCGGGCGCGATCTCGGGACCCCCGCCGGATTGCGCCACCTGGTCCTCCGACAATCGGGACGAGATCGTCGCCAAGGCCGTCTCCGACGAGGTCCGTCTTACGGCGGCGGGCGACGAGGACGTGACTTCCCTGCGGAGCCTCCTGATCTTCGGACTCAAGGGAATCGCCGCCTACGCCGAGCACGCGGCCGTCCTGGGCCGTGAGAGTGACGAGGTGTACGGCTTCATGATGGAGGCGCTTGCCTCGACAACCAGGGACCTGTCCGTCGATGAAATGGTTGAAATGGTGATGAAGGCCGGAGAGACCGCCGTCAAGACCATGGCCCTCCTAGACGAAGCGAACACCGGCGCCTACGGCCACCCGGAGATCACCGAGGTCAACATCGGGGTCGGCGACAGGCCGGGCATCCTTATATCGGGGCACGACCTCAAGGACATGGAAGAACTGCTGAAGCAGACCGAGGGCTCCGGCGTGGACGTTTACACCCACGGCGAGATGCTGCCGGCCAATTATTACCCCGCGTTCAAGAAGTACGGCCATCTCATCGGCAACTACGGCGGCTCCTGGTGGCACCAGACCGACGAGTTCGAATCGTTTAACGGGCCGATAATCATGACCACCAACTGCCTGGTCCCCCTGAAGAAGGACAACACCTACCTCGACCGCCTGTTCACCACTGGGGTGGTCTGCTATCCCGGCGCGAAGCACATCCAGGACAGGCCGGATGGCGGCGCCAAGGACTTTTCCGAGGTCGTCGCCAGGGCGAAGGAATGCGATCCGCCCGAGGAGCTCGAGACGGGCATGATAGTCGGCGGTTTCGCCCACAACCAGGTGCTGGCGCTCGCGGACAAGGTGGTCGAGGCGGTCAAGGCCGGGGCCATAAAACGTTTCGTGGTGATGGCTGGCTGCGATGGACGCTCGCCAAGCGGTCGGTTGCGTTGGCGGCGGCCTGCCTGGTATGCGCCGCGGCTGGCCTCTGGACCTGGGGGATCTCCGAGGGCGGGGCCGGGGTGGGCGATCTGGGCAATCGTCGTGCCGGTCAACTGGGGCGCATCCCGCACCCGGGGACCGGCCTCACCTCACACCAGCCCGATTGCCCCGAGAGGGCCTCGCTGGAGTCGGCGTGCCGCC
>CAZAIS010000196.1:0-5551 GCA_964485255.1 uncultured Acidimicrobiales bacterium
CCGCCCAGATCTCGCCGTTGCCCACGTCCTTGGTGACGACGGCGCGCGCCCCGATTACCGCCCAGTCGCCTATCCGCCGGCACTGGGGAAGGACGAGCGCTTCCTGGCCTATAAAAACGTGGTCGCCGATTCTCTTGGGGAAGGTGGTTATCGCCTGCCTTTTGTTCAGGGCCTCGGGATAACCTTTCAGGTAGGCGTGGGCGTGCGTGACGATATGGCTGCCCCTGATGAAGAGGCAGTCGTCACCGATGGTCACGTCCCCACTGCAATCGATTATCACCCGCGGCTGGAGGATCGTCCCTTCGCCCATGCTGAAGGTCCCTTTTATGCCTCTTTCCTCGTGCGGGAACTCGATCTTGGGCCGATTGTAATACGTCATCATCCTGGAGCCTATCCTGGAAACGAGCGAGTTGATCTTTTTTTTCAGGTAGCTCTTGAGCCCGCCCATGTCATGTCCTCCCCCGCCCGGCCGGAAGCCCCGACGCCCTGCACCTGTTGATCTCCTCTATCGTCTCCCTCGCATGTTCCACCGTCGACATCCCCACCACGACGGACTCGATGCCGCCCAGGGAAAATACGTACTCGAAGGCCTCCCGCGGCCTCAGGTATCCCGCCGCCAGGGTGCTCATGGCGATCACGTCACCGGGGCATTTCGCGAGGGCCCCCTCGCACGCCGAGCGCGAGGGATTCATCTGGAAGCCCGCCTTGTTGAAGGTCGTCATCACCAGCGGTCGGTCGATCCTCCACCGTGAAAGCGAGCTCGCGAGCAGAGGGAAGTTCATCGTGACGAAGCCAGGCCTCGTATCGTAGCGCCTGCTGATGTGCTCTGAGAAAAACTCCATCTGTTCCGCGGCGCCGAGCGCGAGGGCGAGGTCAACGAACGCGTCGTGAAGGAACACGCCGCCCAGTTTGAAACCATCGAAGGGGAGCAGCTCGATGTCGATAAAGGCACCCAGCATCTTGGTAAAGTCTTTGCGGGCGTAGCCCAGGGCTCCCTGGCTCACGATCCGTGCTTTGGTCGAGGTCGACGCCTGGGAGAAGATCTCCTTTACCATCCCTTTCATTCCAACGGCGTTCATCCTGCGGACGTATCCCGCGGCGTACGGTATCAGTGGATAGACGTTCATTCTGGAAGCAAGGCCCTCCGAGGCCAGGATTCGGAGTATGTCCCGCGCCCTTGGGTGCGTGGAGAGCATCATCCCCCCTACCCCGTTATCGGCGCAGAATCCGACGAGTTCGGCTATCTTCGCGTAATCGCTGAAGCGCTCGACTCTCGTCCGGGCGCTGTCCTGGCTCAGGTGGCTTACCCCTATGAACTGGTTGTGGCCCAGCAGTATCGCGTCGGGCGGGGTGGCGCTCATACCCTCACCCCACCGGGCGGCACCGGCCCGCCGGTCTCCGCCGACCTGTATATCGAGTCGGTGATCCGCTGCACCCTGCAACCGTACTCCACGTCGATACCGGTGGGAACGCCTTCCCTCAGGCAGCGCAGGAAGTGGACGTTCTCGCGCGTGTACTCGTCCCCGCCGACGTACACCTCCACGCCCTCGAACAGGTCCTGCTTGTAAACGGTGTGGACCTTCTCGTCGCGGTCCAGCGCGTGCTTCACGTAGTCGTCGGTGACCGTAAGCGCGCCGGCCGAGCACTGGACGTCCAGTCGGATCTCCGGGATCCTGTAACCCCTTACGCTCCAGGACGCGTCCATGTGCCCCGAGAGGCCCCCGGTGAAGGTCAGGTAGGCGTGCACGAAGTCCTCCACCTCGCCGGAGTAGTGCGATTTCACGGCCCCGGTGACGCTTTCCACCTCACCGAACAGCCACAGGAGAATGTCGACCAGGTGCGTGGCCAGTATGTTGAGCACCCCGCCCCCGCTCGACGACTTCTTGTACCTCCAGCCGACGCCGCTCGCGAAAATCTGAGAAACGTACATGCTGGAGGCGAGGTGGACGGGGTCCCCGAGCTCGCCGGAGTCCAGGAGTTCCTTGGCCCTCTTGAACGTCGGGACGAAGTGCTTGCAGTAGCCGACCATCGTGAGCGGCCCTCCGGCGACCCGCCGGACCAGCTCTTCGCTTTCGGCGGCGGTGACGCCGAGAGGTTTTTCGACGAAGAAGGGCAGGCTTCTCTCTGCGCAGGCTCCGGCAATCTCCACGTGGTGCGAGGTCGGGGCCGTGATGTAGGCGGCGTCGAGCTTCTCGCGCTCCAGCATGTCGCGGTAGTCGCCGTAGAACGGCACTCCCGTCAATACAGAGGAGGCGGCTTTCCGTATCATGCCCTGGTTATCCGCGACGGCCTTGACGCGGGAACCTTCCAGCGCGTTGAGTATGGCCATGTGGGCGATTCCCATTTTGCCCAGGCCTATGATGCCTATGTCCAGATCGTGTTCCATGGTTGAGAATAATAGCGCTTCGAACGCTCACATGCGAGCGGGGCCCGGCCGCCCGCTCCCCGCGAGCACTTTCCCGGGGACTAGCGCAACGGGTCCGACGGAGGGCTCCTCATCGGCCGGATATGGACCGAGCGCCGGTCCTGTTGGAAGCGAGCGGCGCGGGTCTCGGCGCCGTCGCGGCGCGGTCCCGGAACGTGGAGCTTGTGGTATTGTATTGCAGAATTCGCACCCGGAGAGGGGGTCTGTTGAGCGCCGACACGCCTCGGCCGTCGGAAAGCCGGCCGCTTGTCTCTATTATCGTAGTGCTGTACAACAGCGCACGATACATCGAAGCGTGCTTCCGCTCGATCGCCGGTTCCGCCTATCCCGCCGTGGAGCTGGTGGCGGTGGACAACGGCTCTCGCGACGGATCCGCCGCCCTGGCCCGCCGGATCGCGAAGAGGGAGGGCTTGGACTGCCGCATAAGCGTCCTCGGGAAGAACCGCGGCTTCGCGCGCGCCAACAACCTCGGCTTTGATCTCGCGAACGGAGAAATCATCCTCCTGTTGAACCCCGACACCGAGTTGTACGCCGATACCGTGGACGAGCTGGTCCGGGCGTTCGACGAGGAGACGCTGGGGGTGGCCGGGTGCAAGATCTATTACCCCGACGGGCTGACGCTCCAGCACGCGGGCGGCTACGTGCGGGACAACGGGCTGACCATGCACTTCGGCGTGGGGGAAAAGGATGAGGGCGGCTACGAGGAGCTGCTAGACGTCGCCTACGTAACCGGGGCCGCGCTTGCCGTCCGCAGGGGAGTCCTCGAGCAATTGGGAGGACTCGATCCTGGGTACTATCCGGCTTACTTCGAGGAGGCGGACCTCTGCGTCAACGCCATGCGGCGCGGTTACAGGATCGTCTACGTCCCGCGGGCCCGCCTCATCCACCACGAGTCCACCACAACCGGCAGGTTCACCTGGCGCTACTATTATCTCTATCACAGAAACCGAATCAGGTTCCTGCTCAAGAACTTCTCCTGGTCATTCCTCCTGAACAGGACGCTTCCGATGGAGAGGGAATGGCTCGGTCTCATCGACCTGAAAGAGCAGGCATCCCCGCTCAGAACGGCTTACACGATGAACCTGATGCTGCTGCCCCGCACCCTTGTCGCCCGCCGCCGAACCGAGAAGCGCGCCCTAGTCCCGCGCCTCGACTTCACCTATCCCAGCCTGAGCGGCTTGCCCCCGGAACGCCCGCTCGGGAACGCCACCTAGCGGCGCGGAGCAACCGCCTCGGGGATTCCGGCCGGCGCCTCGGGAATCGCGCGCGGCCCCTCCTCGTCCGGGGACCGGGTCCATCGCCGGCGTCTTACCGTGGAAGCCGCCCGAGAGCGCCGCCTGCCAGACGGCTACCACAGGTGGTTTGGCTTGTTCCCGTAATTGGGGAGGATGCCCTGCCAGCGCTTGTACTCGTTCCAGGCGGGCATCGCGACACCGTTCACGTTGAACAGGCCGTTGAACGCGTCGTCCCAGGACTGGGGCGGGTCCACGTCCTCGAAGATCCATATCTTCCGGCAGCCCGCGCCCCAGAGGGAGCCCACGCCCTTGTCGCCGATGGCCGCGCGCTGGCCTTCGTTCGAGAACTCCGCTCGTCCCGCGTGAGGCCAGCCGATCTCGGTGACGGTGAGCTCCTTGTTCTGATAGCCCATGCTCGCCTGGATGTTCCTCACGTACTGGTAGTACCAGCTCCAGTACTCGGGGTAGTCGTACGGGTGGACGGACAGCATGTCACAGACGTTTGCCATGCTCAACGAACGGTTCACGCTTACGGTCGTCCTGCTGTTGCCGGGCAGGCCCACGTTCTCCGTCTGGGTGGTCCCGTCCGAGAACATGTAGGTTATCGTCGCGGTAGTCGCCTCGGCGTTCGGGTTCTGCAGCGTCACCCACTCCTCGAACCCGGCCCGGGTCGTGCCTTCCGCGAAGTACCAGGTGCGGTCGGTTGCCGTGCACCCCAGCTCCACGTCGCCGCCGGTTATCGCGTTGTGGTAGTTGAAGTACATCGGCCTCTCCACGACAATCGGCGTATTCGACGGGAGCCGCACGGAGACGTCCTTATCCGGGCCCACGACGCTGTTAACCAGCACCGTCTCGCGCGCGTGGGCGGGGATGCCCACGGCGGCGTCCTGGGTCGCCCCTCCCGGGAACATGTACTTGAAGTTGACCGTGGCGGGCGTATCGCCCGGGTTCTGGATCGATATCCATTCCTCGAAGTAGCCGTCGTACTGGTTGCTTCGCGTCGTGCCCTCCGAGAGGAACCACGCGGTATTGGGGGCGGTTGCTCCGATCTGGCTGTGACCACCCTGCCAGGCGCCGTGGTACAGGAAGTACATCGGGCGCTCGGCTATTATCGGCTCGGTGGACTCGACCTTGGCGGACACGTCCTTGTTAGGGCCTACTATGTCGTTGACCAGCACCGTCTCGCGGGACGTCGGCGGCATGTGGAGCTTCTGCACCTGCGTGGCGCCGCCGGGGAACATGTAGGTGATTTTAACGTCGGTCGCGGCCGCGCCGGGGTTCATGAGCGATATCCACTCCTCGAAGCCGGGCTGGGTGGCTCCTTCGGCCAGGTACCAGACCGGCGACAGGTCGGCGACGCCCGAGCTTATCGAGCCGCCCTCGTAAGCTCCGTGATAGTTGAAGTACATCGGTCGCTCGGCGACAATCGGGCTGCTCGCCGACACGCGGGTCGATACGTCCTTGTTAGGCCCGACCGCCGAGTTGACGTCCACGGTGGCACGGGACTTGGCGGCGACCTCCATGTTCTGCTGCAGGGTGCCCCCGCCCGGGAACATGTAAGTTATGTTGACCGCGGTCGCGGCGGTCCCCGGGTTCTGAATGCATATCCACTCCTCGAAGCCGGGGTGCGTGGCGCCCTCGGCCAGGTACCACGTCTTCTTGGGTTTGTTCTGGCCGAGCTCCACGTTGCCGCCGTCGCACCAGCCGTGGTAATTGAAGTACATCGGGCGCTCGGCGACGATGTTCCCCGGGGCGGTTATCTTCATCGATACGTCCTGGTTCGCGCCCGCGAGAAGCGTCCGGTAGTGCGAAAAGTCGCTGTCACTTCGGGTCAGGCCGTCCAGCATCGCGCCCGAGATGTCGGGCAGGCGGACCGAGAAGCTGCCGCCAA
>CAZAIS010000197.1:0-5549 GCA_964485255.1 uncultured Acidimicrobiales bacterium
GGGCCGCGGCAGGTCGAGGGCGCGAAGGTCGCCATGGCCGAGAACGGCGGCGGCTTCATAGGGCTTGGCGAAGCGTCCATGGCCATACATATAATGGAGAAAGTCTAGCGGCGAGATGAGGGGAGCGCGATGCTATCCACCAACGGCGAGTCGGCCATACTCGAGCGTGAGCCGCGTTTCAAGGACATCACCTGCGGGCTCGAGTCCCACCTGAAGACGCCGCGGGCGATCTACCGGGAAACCGAGCGGCTGGTGGCCCTCGCACGCAGGTTCAACGACGAGGTGGCGCGTCCCCGGGCTCTCGAGCTCGACCGCGCGAAGCACCAGGACCCCGATTACCTCCCGTGGGACATGGTGGAAGAGGCGAACCGCTGGGGCTTCTACGCGATGTTCATCCCCAAGATATTCGGGGGGCACGGCAAGAACATGCCGGCCCTGTCCCTCGTGCTGGAGGAGATCGGCTCGGCGTGCACCGGCATCGCCAACCTCATCGGGGTCCATTACCTGGGGGTCGCCACGCTGTGCGGCTCGTGGAACGCGCGCGTGATGAACAGGGTCATGCGGGAGACCGTCGAGGGTGAGAAGACCGGCAAACCGTGCCTGATATCGCTCGCGATAACCGAGCCCGAGGCGGGCACGGACGTGGAAGAGCTCGACCTCGTCTCCAGGGCCAGGGTTACCTGTCACGCCGAAAGGGTGAGCGGGGGCTACCTGCTCAACGGGCGCAAGATCTTCATCTCCAACGGCCACCTGTCCACCTGGCACATGGTTATCGGCTACTCCGACCTCAACGACCCCGCTGAGACCACTGTCATGCTGGCGGTCAAAACCGGGATGAAGGGGTTCTCCTTCGGGCGGCAGGAGCACAAGATGGGCCAGAAGGCATGCCCGGCGAGCGAGCTGATATTCGAGGACTGCTTCGTGCCCGACGACCTGGTGTGCTTCGACTCGATACAGGCGAGGCCGTACTCGAAGACCATGCCCGAGATCACCAGCCGGGTGCTCGACTACGTGCTCTCGGCCTCACGCGCGGGCGTCGGCGCGTTCGGCACCGGGGTCGCGCGCGGCGCCTACGAGGAAGCCCTGCGCTTCGCGAGCGAGACCGAGGTCGAAGGCAAGCTCCTCGTGAACCACGAGTGGGCGCAGTGCCTGCTGGCCGAAATGTACAAGAACGTGGCACTCGCGCGCCTCTCCTACGTCGAGACCAATTACGCCAACGGAATGTACGGCCTTTTCAAGATTCTCCAGTACAAGCCCCTGTTCTACTATCTCAAGTACCTGCCCCAGTCGATAATCGACAGGTACCTCCAGCCGCTTCTGGAAAAGGACTTCGTCACCCGGCTGTTCCGCAAGGTCTATTTCGAGTGGCAGAAGGAAGACGTCTGCCGGCGCACCAGCGGCTGGGCCTCGCTGTCCAAGTTCGCCGCGACCGACGCGGGTGTAAGGAACGGGCAGCTCGCGCTGGAGCTCATGGGTGGGGCGGGGACGCGCTCCGACCAGGTGGCGGAGAAGCACCTGCGGGACTCGAAGCTCCTGCAGATATACGAGGGCACGAACCAGTTGAACAGGCTGAACCTTTTCAAGTGCCTGATTGAGCGATCGGCGCCGGGCGCGAAAGTCTTCGAGGACTAGGGGGTACGAGATGAAGTCTCTCAGGAGCCCGGAGCTGGAGATGTTCGAGCAGACAGTGCTCGACTTCGCCTCGAAGGAGCTGGTGGACGGTCGCCGGGAGAACGACAGGTTCCCGTTCGGCCCCCTGTTCGAGGAAGTGCTGCACACGGCGGGCGGGGTCGGCTTCTACTCGGTCACCCTTCCCGAGAAGCTCGGCGGGTGCGGCATGGGCGTCACCGAGCTGTGCGTGCTGCTCGAGATACTCTGCCGTACCGACGCGAGCCTCGCCGCGGTTATCTTTACGGACACGCTTGCCAAGGAGATCGCCCGCGGCGCGCGGGGTCTCGCGCGGCTCGAGGAAGTCCTGCCCGGGCCCGGGGGGTACGGCGGCTCTCTGTTCGCTTTCCCGTCTTACGCGCGGCCGCGCGAGCCCAGGAGCCTTACCGCGTCCGCCGCCGGGGCCGGGGACTACACGCTCACCGGCAAGGTAGACTACGTAGTCCTGGGCGGGCTCGCGTGGCACGCGATCCTCCCCGCGGACACCGGCGGCGGGCTCTCGTATTTCCTTGTTGACCTCGGCGCGGAGGGAGTCGCTCGGAGCGATGCCGTAGAGAGCCTGGGCCTGCACGCCTGCCCTGCCGTGGACGTAACCCTCGATGGCGCGCGGGGCGCGCTCCTCGGAGAGGAGGGCCGGGGTGAGGATTACGCCGCCGGGGCCTTCGCCACCATGAGCATCGCGGCCGCCGCGATGTCCGCCGGCGTAATGAAGGGGAGCTTCGAGGAGGCGGTCGCCTACGCGAAGCAGAGGCGGCAGGGCGGGCGCGAGATCGTCAACTGGTCCGAGGTGCGAAGGATCCTGGGGCGCATGGCGGTCAAGGTGAAGACTGCCGACATGGCGGTCTGCGAGGCCTGCAGGTGCGCCGAGGAGAACCTTTCCGGATGGGAGATGGGGGCGCGGTCCGCGGCGCTGTTCGCGGGCGAGGCGTCCGTAGAGGTCACCACCGACGGCATCCAGGTTCTGGGCGGCAACGGCTACATGGAGGACTACGGGCAGGAGAAGCGCTTCCGTGACGCCGGCCAGATACGATCTCTCCTGGGGCTCACGCCCGTCAGGGAACTGGAGCTCATGGAAAAGGTCCTAGAGGGTGAGCCTCTCTACTAGGGTGCGCGGGGGCAGGCCTCCTCCTGGGGCGGCGGCCCGCGGGACGTGAAGCGAGAAGCGGGGGAAGGTGCGCGGCATGGACGAGAAGGCAGCGGTGGACGGACCCGGCGCGAAGACCTCCGGGGGTGACGGCTGGAACCCGGTGGAGCGGGTGATACTGGAGCGCCGAAGCGTGCGGAAGTACAAGGACCGCCAGGTGCCCGCCGAGGTGGTGCGTCGGATACTGGAGGCCGGAAGGTTCGCGCCCTCGGCCGGCAACTGCCAGCCCTGGAAGTTCGTGGTCGTCCGCGACCGCGAGATGATCGACGAGATGGAGCGCTACATCGTGCTCCGGTGCAAGGTCCTCAAGTTCCTGCTCGACTGGAGGACGAGCCCCCTGGGGCGCACGCTGCCGTGGCTCATGGCGCAGGTCTCCATCCGCTTCAGGCGCAACCAGCTCCACCCGATCCCCTTCGGGGCGATATGCCTGATAGCCGACGGCAAGCTCAAGGCGTTCCACGGGGCCCCGACCCTGATACTGCTCCTCGAGGACGTGCGCGGGGTGAGCCGCCCCGAGGTGGACATCGGTTGCTGCGGGCAGAACATGGTTCTCTCAGCGCACAGCATGGGCCTGGGGACGTGCTGGGTGGGATTCGCCGAACTGCTCAAGTACGGGCTCAAGTGGCGCAGGAAACTGGGCGCGCGGTTCCCCTACCGGTTCTGCGAGGTGATCTGCCTGGGCTACCCGTTCGCGAAGCCCGACGGGATCATCGAGCGTGAGACCATGGAGGTGGACTGGCACGAGGGCGGGACGAAGAGGACTGTCGTGCAGGGAGAGGGGGCCGGGAATGTCGTTTCTTAGCTTGAGGGAAAGGCTGATCATCCCGACCTACGACAACGAGGAGTACGCGACAACGGGGCGGCTCGCGATCGACCACGACCTGTGTAACGGGTGCGGGGTCTGCGCGCAGATCTGCCCCGGCAAGGCGATATCGATAAGGGGCGAGGGCAAGGCGAAGAAAGCGTACCTGGACGAGGATTTCCCGCAATGCATGTCCTGCAACGACTGCGCGGCGATCTGCGAGCGCGACGCCCTCAAGGCGGTTGTTGCCTACGACTTCGGCCTCTACTACAAGAAGCTCAACCGCGGCCCCTTCGCCCCCCCACAGAATAGGGGTCAGGCGTAAATATTGCATCGGCCTGCAAGATCGGGACAAGCACCGATTGTCAAGTCGTGGATACATGCCGTGTTATCGGCCGGCCGGACGATTCAGGGTGTAAAGGGGGTCGGCAAAGGGGGTCAGGCACCTTTTGCGCTTGCGGGCAGCTTGCACGCTTGATTCAGGGGGAACGGGATGGGAATGTTCACCGATAAGGTAGCGGTGGTGACAGGGGCCGCGTCCGGTCTGGGGCGTGCGCTGGCCCTGGAGCTCGCGTACGCGGGGGCCACCGTGGCCGCCGTGGACATAGACAGCGCCGGGCTCGCGCGCACGTCCGGGATCGCCTCCGAGGCCGGGTGCCGGTGCGCGGTCAAGTGCGCGGACGTCTCGGTGCGCTCCGAGATGGAGATGCTGGCCGAGGCCGTCCACTCCGAGTTCGGCCCCATCGATATCCTCGTCAACAACGCCGGCGTGGGTGTGGGTGGCGAGCTGGCGCAGGTCCCGGTGGAGGACCTCGAGTGGATAGTCGGTATAAACCTGATGGGAGAGATATACGGCACCAGGTTCTTCCTGCCGCGCATGATCGAGCGCGGCTCGGGCCACATCGTCAACGTCGCGTCCCTTTCCGGGCTGGTCCCGCTGCCGTTCCACCTCCCGTACACGACGACGAAGTTCGCGCTGACAGGTTTCTCCGAAGCTCTGGCCCTCGAGGTGCGGAAGCACGGCATAGGCGTAACGCTGGTGTGCCCGGGGGCGATAAAAACCAACATCATGAAAACCACGAGGACGCCGCCCGGCGGCACCGAGGGACAGGCCAGGTTCAAGGATTGGTGGACGAAAAAGCTCTCCGAAGGCGGCAAACAACCCGAGGAGGTGGCGAAGAAAGTCCTGGCGGCGGTCGAGAAAGGCCGCTTCCTGTGCCTCGTCGGCCCGGAAACGTATGCCGCCTACTACCTCCACCGCCTCGCCCCCGGCCCCTGGCGCCGCCTCATGACCTTCATCACCAACAAATCCACCTGATTTAACTTCTTGGGGTCAGGTCTAGAAAGTTAAATGGATACACTTTTTTAACCGAACGCAATCCGGCCGGCACTCCCGGCAGCGAAGGAGCAACAATGGCGGACCACCTCAACAGGCTCGGCAGGAAGACCGCGGTCATCACTGGCGCAGGCTCGGGCCTCGGCCGCGCCATGGCGCTCGAGCTGGCGCGGGACGGCTGGGCCGTCGGTATCGCGGACATAGACGCGGACGGAGCCCGGTGCACCCTGGACGCGATACGGGAGTCGGGTGGGAGGGGCGAGGTCTTTCCCTGTGACATCCGCGATGCGGACCGGGTCGCCCGGATGGCCCGGCATTTCTTCGACGCGTGGGGCGGCGTTTCGCTCCTCATCAACAACGCCGGCATAGCCATAGCCGGTCACGTCGGCGAGATCGAGCTCTCGGAGTGGAACAGGATCGTCGACGTGAACCTGCTCGGCCTGGTGAACGGCTGCCACGCGTTCGTGCCCCTGATGAAATCGGCGGGAGGCTGCCGCATCATCAACAGCCCGTCCTTCGCGGGCATCATCAACCTGCCGGAAATGGCGCCCTACAGCATGACCAACGCCGGCGTCCTATCCCTTTCCGAGACCCCTCGA
>CAZAIS010000198.1:0-5520 GCA_964485255.1 uncultured Acidimicrobiales bacterium
GGAATTCGAGGCTGACGGGACCACGCAGAAATCCTTGAGGTTCGCGTTCGAGGACACCTCCGGCAGGACGATCGAGGTCTCGGGCGAGGTGCTCACGGTGATTCCCCTGGACCTGCGCTCCCGCGGCCATGCGACAATGGTCAACGAAGGCCTGGCGAGGTACACCTGGGAAGGCCGCCAGGGATACGGCATAGCGGAGTACCTGCACCAGATGTAAGTGGCGGCCGCGAGATTCCGCCTCGCGCGGGCACGGTGGAAAACCGGCGTGCCGGCGAAGCCGGTAACGCAGACAATAAAGGGAGCTCGAACATGAGAAAGGCAGCCGTCGCGGTCGTCGTCGTGGCGGCGCTCGCGCTCTGGGCGGCCTGCGGGTGCGGCGGCGGCGCCTCGAGGGCGAAGGGGTACATGATAAAGGGCGACGAGCTGCTCAAGGCGGCCGAGGAACTGTATACGTCGATAATGGACAAGACGCAGACCCTCGTAACCGATTACGTGGCGGGCGGGAACACCGAGCCCTCCGGCGTGAAGGCGAAGACCGACGAGATAGGAGGGCTGCTCGACAGGGCGACTACGGGGGAGGCCGCCGCGCGCGAGCAGTACGAGAGGATCCTGCCGCTCGAGGGCGTCCGCGACTACGTGAAGTACGCCGTTCTGCAGATCGAGGTAATCGACGGGTTACTCGAGGCGAACAAGGACATCAAGGCCATGCTTGACGTGCTGCAATCCTCCAGCGACTCGGGTCAGCCGCCCGACGCGCGGAAACTGACGGCGCTCAGCGCGTCCCTCCAGCAACTCGGCTCCCGGATAGACGTCCTTGTCAACCAGGCCAACGACCTCAAGACCGGCAAGAACCTGGGCTGAACAATGAGTGGAAAAGAAAATGCGGCAGGCCCGACCCGCGGGTGACCGGTCTTCACGCAAGCCCGACAATGAGATGAGGCTGGAGCATCACGCGAGCATGATTCATGATTGCCCTACGAGGTCGCGCTCGATTTCGTCGCATCCGATTCTGCCGAAGACCGGTTTTCGTCTTCCCGCGAAGGCGCTGGCCGTTTGGACGTCGAAACCACCGGTCTCCAGTCGATGCAGGAATAGCTGACATATCGCCGCGCCGGGCTTCAGCAGGATAGGTATCTCCCCCACGTTGCTCAATTCCAGGACAAGTGAGCCCACAAAACATGGGTGTACGCCGATGGCTGTCGCTATCACCAGGCCGCGCCTTCCCCAGGAAGACCTTCCCACGACATAGGCACCAAGCGTACGGGGGATGCGGACCCACTCCAGCGTGATCCCCAGCACGAAAGAGCCCGGATGCAACGCGTAACCCTGTTGCCCCTGCCCGTCCGCGCACCCTTCGTCAGAGAACGACACGTAATGGGTCTTGGCGAACTCCCCGCCGCTTTCTCCCGGTTTCCCCTGGATATGCGTCATGCGTGATTGACGCAGAGTCATGAGCCATCGCCCGAGGTGTAGGTCCACGGAAGCCGATCCGCTCTCGCGAAGCTTGGCAAGGTTCGGCTCCGGAGTAATGACCAATGGGTCGGGATTCATATCGGCATTAGCAAGCAAGTCCGCGATCTTGTCGGCTTTCAGCATGGTGTCACGTTATCCTTCCTCTGCTCAACTTCGAGGATCTCGATGTTCTTCATGACGAGGTCTTTAAGTATCCTGTCCTTACTCTCGTAGATATGGGGCATATCCTTCCAGAAATCGTCGTCCTTGAAAGCAATCCATGCGGCGTTGAGTATCGGGGACAGCCCTTCCGCGCCTTCGGCGGGTACGATGAGCTTGAACCTTTTCAGGATCCTCTCTTCATCAGCTTGCATGCTGCGGGCGGAACACTCCTCGGGTATGTATTCTGCCGCGTATTCCATCATACTCTTGGGTCCTTCGAAGATCTTTGGAAGAACACGATCCGTGATCTTCAGCAGGAATTCATCAGCCTGGGAGTATTCCTTGACAATCTGTCGGCCGAACAGTTGCATGAAGTCAGGCGATACTGTATGTCCAAAGGCCTCCGCCGCCTTCACGAGGTAATCAACTCGTGTCTGAAGGCTCGGCCTTGAAGGCGATCGGGTTCCAAAAGAACTGGGCGATACCAGATACGAATATGCGTTGAGGAACGCCGTGCCGAAGAGCCTGACACCGACGATATCGCAGAAGGTCTCTTGTGCCTGGCTCAGAGCCCAATCGTGGGCGCGCGTCCACGTCCTCATGTTCGGCAAACCCAAAAGATCGTCGATTGTAGCCTTCCGGCCGGGAAAGGCCCTGGCGTATTCCTTTCCTTCTTTCTGGATTTCATCGATTATTATCTTCTCGATGATGGGCTCGAATTCGTTCTGAAGCCATTTCATTACCCAGAGATTGTGTCCCAGTTCATGGCCCGACAGAGGAATCAGGAGTGGGTTGTCCGACTCCGTCGCCGGCAGACCGATAAGAATGAACTCCGAAAGGTAGTCTGATCCCGCGAAGGTATAATGGGAGCATTCCCATTCTGATGAGAGTATCAACCTTATTTCAGGTTTGACCGTCAACGCGTCGGCACCGAACACTTCAGCCGTCAAATTCATGAGAGGAGCGCAGACTTCAAAACCGTTGCGGACATTGGTAGAGCGCAGAATGAAGCCGAGGAGTGGCAGATACCGCGCGGCGCGGTCACTGCATTCGTCACAGAGCGCGAATACCAGGTCTTTGTTGCTCTCGGGGGTTAGCTTGGAAACGGACGAGTAGTAGCTCTCGAATCTCGACTTGAGTATCCGCAGAGCCTCTCGCGGGTACGGATATGGAAATTCGGAATCCTCCAGCCTGCCAATCTCGTCAAGAAAAGCCCTAAGTCGACACCTTGTGTATTGAACGAATCGAGGAAGCTTTTCTTCCATCTACAGCTTCTTGAAGGGGTGCTCCGATCTCCATTCATCTTCAGGCCTTCTCTGCGAAGCAATATTCTTGTAGAGACTGAGGAAGAACCCTCTCATTCTCTCCACGTCCTCAGGATCCTCCAGCCGGACTCGTTCCGGGTTGTCCATTATTTTCCCGAGCTTCTCTTGAACCAGAACAGTCGCGTCCGAAAGGTCGGTTCTTGTTCTCGGTTCGGCGATACGAGATTCCGCGAGGGCGGAACTCATTGTTACCGCATCAACCGGGTTCGATACCGGATCGAACAAGCGGCTCACCTGACTGACGCCGTTATCTCCGTTCCTGCCGCCAATCGCTTGAGACATGATCCTCACGGCCGCAAGGGTTGGGGATTTATCGAGAAGCAGGTTGTCCAACTCGAGAGCGGCTTCACACGTTAGATAGCTAAGGTCCATGCTTTCCATGAGTGAGTGCTCAGAAGATGGAGACAAAATCGCCTCTTTTCTCAATTGTGACCCCCTTCTATGGCTCTCTTCGGGCTGAGCCCAAACGTGATCGGCATGAGATGCCAAGCCTGTGGCCCTGTTAACGGGCTTCTGCAACAGCAGGTAGAATATACCACGAATCCCTGCTTCATTATTTCTTTCCACTCTTGTGCACCATAGCCTTTTTCATGAAGCCCTTCACCGGGATTAGACAAATGGCACCCGTAGGCCTCTATAATCCATCCATGAAGCGAACTTTCGATGTAATCGTTGCCGGCGCGGGTCCCTCGGGGCTGGCGATCGCGGGGGAGCTTTCGAGGCGGGGCCTGTCCGTGATCTGCGCGGACGGGGCCGTCGGGCGCCCCTGGACAGACAACCTCTGCGCCTGGGCCGACTCGGTCGAGCCGCTGGGGTTCGAAGGGTGCTTCGATTGCGTCTACCCCGATTCCAGGGTCATCTTCGACGAAAACCGGAGCAGACTCCTTGAAAGGCGGTACGCGCGCTTCGACAACGCGAAGCTGAAGGAGGCGCTGCCGGCCGGCTCCGTCGAGCTGCTGGAGCGCGACGTGGACCGGGCCATCCACGATACGGCGGGGAGCGAAGTCACCCTCGATGGCGGCGACAAGTTGCGCGCGACGGTCGTGGTGGACGCCACCGGCCGCGCCCACCGCCTGCTGTCGCTCCCACGGGAAGCGGATACCTTCCAGAACGTGTACGGCATACTCGCGCGGGTTGACTCTCATCCTTTCGCGGAAGGCGAGATGCTGCTCATGGATTTCCGATGGGAGTTCTCCGGTGGAGACGTTCCACCCGCCACGTTCCTCTACGCGATGCCCCACGGGCCCGATTACGTCTTCCTGGAGGAGACGTCCCTCGCTGCTTGCCCCGGCGTGCCGTTCGAGCTGCTGAAGGACAGGCTCTACAGGAGACTGGGTCGCCTTGGAATCGAGGTTAAAACGGTCGAATCCGTGGAGCAGGGCTCCCTCCCGATGAACTCCCCGGTGCCGAGCCGTAACAACCGCGTGATCGGGTTCGGCGCCGCGGGCGGGTTCGTTCACCCCGCAACGGGCTGGTGCGTAGCCCACTCTCTCAGGACGGCCGTTCCCTTGGCGTCCTGCATCGGAGAAGGGATCGGGCGGGGCCTGCCTCCCGCCATGATCTCCCGGAAAGCCTACGACACGATCTGGACCCCCGAGCTGCTCCGAATGCGCCGGATACACCTCGATGGCGGCAAGCTCTTTACGCGCATCGGCATATGGTCTCTTTCGCTGTTCATGCGCGCGTTCTTCAGTGCCCCCGGGGACATGTGGCGCGTGTACCTCTCGAACGACTGCACGATCGCCGCCGTCAACCGGTGCCTGCTCGGCAAGCGTCCCGCCGGTCCCGGGAGCCGGGGGCGGGGCCGGAGGTCGGGAGTCTGAGGCCGGGCACGTGGGTGCCGCCGGCCTGTCCGGGCACCTGCACGTGTGCTATTTTCTATGGCGCCCCATGGAGACAAGCATCGAGGAAGGAAGGCCATGAAGCTCGAGGGGAAACGCGCGGCCGTGGTGGCGACCACCGCCATGTCCGCCGCCATCTACTGCTATTACATCCGGCTCGGCCTCCGGACACCCCTGCCCGGGCGGGGGCGACCGTTCGCTGAGGGCCTGGACGTCGAGAAACACGAGTTCGTGACCGCTGACGGGTTGACGCTGCGCCTCAAGCGTTACCTGAATCCCGGGGGCGTCCCGGTGCTCCTCTGTCACGGGTTCGGGAGCTGCGGGTCTGTGTTCGACCTGCCCGAGGACAGGCACAACATGGCCGTCTTCCTGGCGCGCCGGGGCTTTGACGTCTGGATATCGTCATGGCGGGGATGCGGCCGGGCGCCGTACGACAGTGAAGGCGGCGACTGGACGCACACCATCGACGACCTGGCGGTGTACGATGCCCCTGCCCTGGTCGACGGCGTCGCGCGCGCCACCGGCAAACGGCCTTTCTGGATCGGCCACAGCATGGGCGGGCACATACTCTACATGTACCTTCAGGGTGTGCGGTTCGATGACGGGCGCGTGGTGTCCGACCCCGCGCTGGTGCGCGAGCGGCACGAAAAGCTGGCGGGCGGGATCACCATCGCCTCGCCGCCCGGTTTCCACTACGAGAGGGGCAACCCTTATTACGCCGTCTTCGCCTCGAGGGCGGG
>CAZAIS010000199.1:0-5496 GCA_964485255.1 uncultured Acidimicrobiales bacterium
GCATATGCACCGGGGCCGGACCATGGACCTCATCAAGCAGGCGGAGATAATAACATCTTTCCAGGAGCTACGCGACGACCTGGACCTTTTCGTCGAGGCTTCGTCCCTGGCGGAGCTCGTCGATACGCTGGCGGCGGAGGATGAACCGGACCCCGGGCTGTTCGACTTGATGCTGCTGGGGCTCAGCCTCCTCAAGGAGGAACCCGCAATGGCTGGGTTTACGCGCGCGTTCTTCGAGTTCAAGGTGATGGCGCAGGCCGGGTTCGAGCTCATGGTCGCTCGGTGCGCGGGTTGCGGCGGGGATCCGGCGGGGAACGCCTGGTTCGCGCTGGGGCTCGGCGGATTGGTGTGTGAGCGATGCTCGTGTGAAGGAGCCGCCAGCACAGGCAGGCAGGTCAAGGTGAGCGAGGGGTGCGCGCGTACCCTGACGTGGATGTCTTCTCACAGGCTCGGCGAGCGGCTCCGGAGCGAGGATTCAGCGGCATCCAGAGAGACCGGGGCGTTGATGGAGAAGGTACTCGAGCACTGGATGGAAAGGGAGTTCCGATCGCACCGCGTGCGCAAGGAGATGCCCGGCGTGTCGGGAAACAACAACGCTGGAAGGTGATCGCATGACAGAGAATATGGACGAACTCGAGATCCCGCCTCGGATTGCGATAATCATGGACGGCAACGGACGCTGGGCGACACAGCGGGGGTTGCCCAGGATCGAGGGCCACCGACAGGGAGAGAAGGCGGTCACCGCGACTGTCGTGGCGGGCGCACAGCTCGGGCTGGAGGCGCTGACCCTGTACGCGTTTTCGACCGAGAACTGGAAGCGCCCGACCGATGAGGTCAGGTTCCTGATGAGCTTCAACAGGGAGCTTCTGGACAGGCGGGTCCAGCTCTTCCACGAGCATAACGTGAAGATCAGGTTCATCGGCAGGCGCAACAGGGTTCCCAAGTCACTGGCGCGCAAGATGGGAGAATCGGGGGAAATAACCGGGAACAACACCGGGATGAAGCTCAACGTGGCGTTCAACTACGGGGGCAGGACCGAGCTTGTCGACGCCATGCGGGCCATAGCCGAACAGGTCGCCTCGGGGAAGATCAAGCCTGGCGGGATTACAGAGAAGACGATAGGCAGGCACCTCTACCTGCCGGACGTGACCGATTACGACTTGATGATAAGGACGGCCGGGGAGATGCGGATCAGCAACTTCCTGCTATGGGAGCTTGCATACGCGGAGCTTTACGTTACCCCCGTTACCTGGCCGGACTTCCGCAAGTCCCACCTCCTCGACGCCATCCAAGAATACAACAACCGCATCCGCAAGTTCGGCGCCCTCGCTTAACTTTTCGGGGTCAGGTCTAGAAAGTTAAATGCGCCGTTTCGTTTTTGAGAATCTGGCTGACTCTAGCCTTTGTAAGCCCGAGATAATCGGCGATCTCCTTCATCTTATAACCATGAACGTGGTAAGCGTCATGAACGAGATAATCGCGGCCCCTTGCCCCATCTTCAAAGATACGCGCCAGTGAAACACGCGCGGCCAGCCTCTGGTGCCATGGGATCTCGCTTTCTCCATGCTTCTCAATGAACAGCTTTTCTACTTCCCTGACCCATTTGTCATTTCCAAGAAGCACGCCGCCTCTTAGCTCATTCCAAGGTGACGGTGACCCGAGGTCCGCAACGAACGCCCGGTATTCCAGGCGGCCGCGTTCCGGATCGCCGGAAAACTGCTCGAGGATGAAATCGCGGGTCAGGAAAGGCACCCAATTATACGGTGCCGCCGTAGGAAGGTAGCTGCTCCAGGCCCACAGTTCCGGTTTCTCAACAATCCCCGCTCGGATGGGATTCTGTACCACATATCTCGCCACCGCCAGAAGATAAGCATCCTTCTGCACCAACCGCGAGTCGAAACGCCCCTTGAAGAGGTGCCCGGTCCTATTATTCTTCCTGTTGAACGATTGAGCGTAATTACTGTTTAGCTGTCGCATCCCCACGGAAAGATTCGCCTCGGGGGTTTCCACCAGCAGGTGGTAGTGATTCCCCATCAGGCAGTATGCGTGGCATATCCAGGAAGCATCGCGCACGGTCTCCTTGAGGATTTCAAAGAACAGTGAGCGGTCGGCGTTGGACAGGAATATGTCCTTCTGATCATTGCCACGAGAAGTAATGTGGTAGAAAGCATTCTCGAACTGAATACGGATCGGTCTTGACATGAATACATGATATCTCAAGCAGTACAAGCATATCAAGATACTTGAGACTTAACTTCCTAGACCTGACCCCGAAAAGTTAAGTGAGGCCGACGCCGCTGGGGCGTTCGTCGATGCCGAGGCGCTTTAGTTGTGGTTCGGTGGGAATTCCGACTTCGTTCCAGCCGCGGAGCCTGTAGTACTTGAGGAGCATCTTGGTGAGAGGCACCACCTTGCCCGCGATAGGGCCTTCGCGGAAGGGCTCGCCGATGAACCGCAGCGGAAGAGCGTCGTCCTTGCTGGTCAGGCCCTCGCGCAGGTTGAACAGCCTCTCGAGGGTGAATGTCCGCTCGCCCACGCGAAGCAGGGACTGCCTCTTGTACTGTATGCCCGTGACGTAGGTCAGTGAGCGGTGATACCCTTCCAGGTCGAGCAACATCGCGGAAAGGCGGGGTGTACGCCCGGCGAAGAACCCGATCATCCAGGACGGAAGGTGCGCGATCCAGTCGGGCACCGTCAGCGTGCAGAAAGCCGCGCGCTGGCAGGCCACCAGGCAGTCGAGCCCCGCGAACATGTTCTGGGCGAATACGGTCAGCTTGACCTTGCCGGCGGCAACCGTCCCGCGGATGGGAACGGGCTTGCCCAACGCCTCGGTGGAGACCATCATAGAGCCTGCGTGGTTGCCGCCGGCCGGACAGGTGGCGAACGCGAGGCCCTGACCCCAGCACCCCCTGGGCTCGTAGGCCGACATCTCCAGACCTTTGACGACCATCGCGAGGTCCGCGAAGCCGTACTTAAGGTGGAGGCTGGTGGCCCCTTCGGCAAGCTCGTCGCCGGGGCCCTTACGGTGAGCTATGAGGTTGAGCAGCGGCCCGATCTCGCGCGAACTCCCGAAATGCACGGGCAGATCCAGCCGGGCCCTCTCCGCGAGCTCCATCGCCAGTGCGATCGTTCCGCCCGCGCTCACGGGATCGATCCCCAGCAGGTAACACAGGTAGTTGTTGCGGACGATGGCGTCCAGCTCGTCGATCATGAGGTTGCTGCCGAGCATCGCCAGCGCCTGGTAGCCGGGTCCCTTGACGCGCATGGACCCGGTCTGGGTCGTGAGCTTCATCTCAGTGGTGCAGTCCACCGTGCAGCCCGGGCAGTCGAGCGCCTTGCGCCTGATCTGGGACCGGAGCACTTCTCCGCTCATCTTTTGATGCCCCTCGAAGCTCCCAGAAGAGAAGTTGCGCGTGGGGAGGATGCCCTTCTCGTCGGCGATGGACAGGTTCCCCGCCGTGCCGTACCGCGGGTAGCACCCGGCAACCTTCAGCTTGTTCTTGAGAATGCCGGCGGGCCTTTCGAGGCGCTCCCGGTCGAACACCGTCGCCTCGAAGGCCCCGCCCACCCTGACGGCCTTGACCAGCTTCGATCCCATGACGGCGCCCGTGCCCCCCCGCTGCGCGGTATGCTCTCCGCTGGCTATTGTCGCGTAACGCACGAGGTTCTCACCGGCGGGCCCGATGCAGACGATGCTGGCGACCTTGCTCTCGAGCAGCTCCTGGGTCCTGACGACGTTCGACCCCCACAGCTTGCCCGCGTCCCGGATCTTCCAGCGGCTCTCGGTTATGTCCACGATCACCGGCCTGGGCGACCGCCCGCGCAATATCACTCCGTCGTAACCGCAAGACTTGAGCTTCGTCGCGAAATCGCCGCCAACCGAAGGTGTGACTATGGTCCCCGTCAGGGGAGACTTCGTGCAGACGATCGCGTGGTTCAAGCCGGGGATTCCAAGGCCGGTCAAAGGGCCCGTCATCAGAAGGAGGACGTTGTCGGGCGAAAGCGGGTCGACGTGCGGCTCCAGCCCCTTGTACAGGAGCCAGACCCCAAGGCCCCTGCCGCCGACGTATTTCTGTACGATCTCTTCTGGTATGACGAACTCCTTGCCTGTCCCGTCGTTCAGGTTCAGGTTAAGGAGCTTGCCGGCGTAACCGTCCAAGTGACAACCGTTTCGTTCGGGGACTCGTCAATAGCACGCGCGGGCGGCATTAATCCACCCGAAGTATTTTACGACAGTGGTGGTCCTTTAACCTGTACGGCGGGGTATCCCGGGGCAATCCCCAACGTTATAATCTACGCAGATGCCAGTCGGAGCGGATACCGCTGAACTTGATTCCGTTGATTCTCTGTGAGGTGACCGATGAAGAAACTGCTGGTCCTTTTGCTGCTGGCGATAGTCGTGCCCGTTTTAACCCTGACGATGGCGGGCTGCGGGCCGAGCGCCGAGCAGATTCTCAAGGACGCCACCAAGGCCGACAAAGACCTGTCGACCGTACACTTCGTCGCAGAGACGACCCAGAAGCTGCCCAAGGCCCCCATCTCGGAGGGCAAGATACAAAAGCAGGTCTACGTGCAGAAGTCCGAGGGAGACATCGACCTGCGCACCAACAACCAGAAAGTCCAGACCGAGCTCGCCTCGGGGGTCCCCGTCACCAAGCTGCAGATCGGCGATAAGCAGTACTGGCAACTCGCCGGCAACTGGTACGAGGTCCCCGCTGCGGTGCAGGAGACAGTGCCCGCGACGCAATTCCTCTCGGTCTCGCAGTACATCAAGTCGTTCAAATCCATCGAGAAGCTCGGCGATACGAAGGTAGAAGGCGAAGCCGTGTACCACCTGCGGGCCGAGCCCGACATGAAGGAGTTCGTGAAGCTCCCGATAATCACCGACCTGCTGAAGGACTCCAGTGGCAACCAGATCAGGACCGTGGACGAGCTCGCGGAAGCCAAGATCATACTCGATTTGTACGTCCTGAAGAAGAACTCCTTCTTCAAGCAGGAGACGGTCAACATATCGATCCGCGCGAACGAGGAGCTCATCAAGCTGGGTTACGCGGAGGCGGGGGACAAGGTGACGCTCCTGCAGAACGTAGTGTTCAGCAAGTTCAACGAGAAGCTCAAGCTGCAGGAGCCGACGAACGTCCGTCCGCTGCCGAGTTCCTGACCACGGGGAAGAAGGGCGAACTGGAAAGGGCCGGTTTATCGACCGGCTCTTTCCATGTTAATCGGCGTAAGATGGAACCGGTTTCAGCCTGGCGCGCGCCCCGGCCCGTCGCCGGACCGGCCCGGCATCCGGAACCTCACTCAAAGATCTTCTCTTCGTCGTTAAAGGCTTCGGGGGCGTCGAACTCGGTATCCCGGCCCGCGGAAGTCACGTCGACACCCATCTCCTTGTAGAGCTCGTGCTGGATGATCAGGTTCATTATCTCGTTGGTCCCGGTCCAGATCATGATCAGCCTCGTGTCACGGAGGGCCCGCTCGACGGGGTAGACGTTGGTG
>CAZAIS010000200.1:0-5482 GCA_964485255.1 uncultured Acidimicrobiales bacterium
AATTCGCCCTGGGTAGCGAAGTCATGGATTACCTCATGGACCGGACGATAGTCTTTTCCGACTTCACGATAAACTTCGACAACGTGCTCCTGAGCGAGGACTCGGCGTGGTTCGGCGGCGAGTCACGCGAGGACCTGCTCCGCGAGGCCATCCGGCGGGGCCTCGCCCTCGAGGCGCCGCCGTGGGGCTCGACGAGAAAGGTCATGATGAACAACCTGATGTTCGCCGGCCGGCTCCCGCGATTCCTGGGGTTCGACTACGGGCCCGTCGAGATGATAGGCAACCGGGCTACGATACCGCAAGGACAGATATTCACGACGTTCGGGGGCAGGACCTCGACATTCTCGCCGACGTACAAGTTCGTAACCGACTTCGCGGAGGACTGCATCCACAGCACGATGGCCGGAGGCCCCTCGGACCGCAGGTTCTCCCGCTGGTACACCTCGGGCATACCTGACTGGATCGCCGGCCGCTACCGCACCATGCGCCCCTGACGCAGAAATGGGGTCAGGCGTAAATATTGCACCGGCCTGTGTCGTCCAACCAGGATTGAGAGCAAGAGGCCGGTGCAATATTTACGCCTGACCCCATTTCTGCGGGGGACCTGTCCCGCTCAGTCGCCGGGGGGCCCGGCCGCGCTTCCGCCGTACTCGGCCAGACCGTACACCACCAGGACGTCGAGAGCGATGATCAGGATAGACCAACCGGGAAACGCCCAGATGTAGAAGAAAGCTCCTATCATGCTGATCGCGGCCATTACGATCCCGAAGATGCGCGCCCACTGCACCTTGGCGAGGACCGCGAAGCCGGCACAGATCTCGATCACGCCTATGATAAGCCAGACCACACCCCAGAACGTCAGGTTCGCGAACAGCAGGTCCTTCGCGAACAGCGATGCCTTCGAAACCGCGCCGATGCCCCAGATCACGTTGAATACTCCCGCGACAACCAGCAGTATCGAGGCCAGCACTACCCACCCGTAGCCTTTTTCCTCTTCCATCGATCTACCTCCTTGTCTGAACCGCCCTCCGCCGGTGCCGCCCGGGCATGCCGCTCGCGGCCTTGCGGTGCCGCGTATTCGCCCGCCACTTCCCGCACCCGCGCTTCCTGTACCTGATAATTGCAGGTCACGTACCCGGAGTCCTTCAGGACGCGGCGGACTATATGCCGGGGCCCCGCGATACGGAGCACGGTGAGCCCCGGGTCTCCCGGGCGCCGCCCGTTGACGAAGCCGGTGTGGCTGTCACTCCGGCCGGCCGGCACCACGTGGCCGGCTACTTGCTCTTGACGAACTCCGCGATGTCGCCGATCACGTCTCCGGCGACGTGTCCGCCCGCCTGGTACTCGTCGGGGGTGCTCCTGCCCTTGCCCTCCACGAAGAGGTGGTTGAGCCCCGGGTACGTCTTGAACTCGACACTCTTCATGCCCCCCAGGGCGTCATTCCAACCCTGGAAGTCAACCAGTGTCACCTGGTAGTCCCTCTCGCCCTGGATTATGAGCACCGGCCTGTCGATCCTCCCGGCGAGGTCGGCCGGCCTGTACGAGCGCAGGTCCAGCCAGTATTTCGCCCCCGACCCGAACGGCAACTGCGAGGCGGGCGTACCCGGCGAGAGCGCCGGGTCCTTGACCCTCGCGACGGCCGCCTTGATCATGTCGATGTTCGCCTTCTCCTCGGCTGAGACGCTCCCGTCGAGCGAAGCGATATACAAGATCTGCTCGAGCACCAGGTCCTCGAGCGGTCTCGTCGGACCCGCCATGATTATGAAGCCGTGGACCGACGGGTCCAGCATCGCGATTCGCGGCACGAGCATGCCCCCGAGGCTGTGGCCGAGCAGGAAGACCCTGCCCTTGTCAACGAGCCCGGTCTTCCGCAGGAGGGCCACCGCGGCCAGGGCGTCGTCGGTCACCTCCTCCTTGACCGTGATGTCGTCGATCATGCCCGACATCTCCTGCTGGTACTCCTTCGTCCGTTTCTCGTACCTGAGCACCGCCACGCCTTGCGAGGCCAGCCCCCAGGCGATGTCCTTGAACGGCTTCATGGACCCGAGGCTTTCGTCGCGGTCGTTCGGGCCGGAGCCGTGCACCAGGACGACGCCGGGAAAGGGCCCCTTGCCCTTGGGCATGCTTACCGTGCCCGGCAGCTTCCACCGCCCGGACCCGACCGTTACCTCCTCCTCGGTGAAACTCCCCTCGTTGACGTAGGACGGAGCCTCGTACCCGGTATCCTCCGCCGCCGGCACGAAGAAGAGGCCCGCCACTTTGCCGCTTCCGTCGAACACCACCTTCGTATCGAAGCCGCCCTTCTCGAAGGAGCACCTCACGTACACTACATCGTATCCGCCTTCCCGCGCGGTACGGACGGACGCTATCTCCTTGAAGGCCCCCGCCTTCTCGAGCAACCGGTCCCACGCGCTCGCGAGGGCCGCCTCCGGCATGGCCGACTTCATTTTCTCGTCGAACTGAACCACCGAGGCGGCCGGGTCTCCCTTCGCCAGGGACATGACGAGCTTTTTCGCTTTATCCTCGTTTCCGCCGGATTTCGCGCTACCCCCGGAACCTCCGCACCCGGATAGCGCCAGCGACAGGATCAATGCTGCGACAAGTGAGCCAGATTCCTTCTTCACGGCGATACCTCCGGCGTGTGATGTGCAATCAGCGGGCATCGTCATTCTATATCACGGCGGCGGCGAGGGCCCGCCCCCCGGCGATTCCCCTCGCGCGGCGTTCCGGCTTGACTTTTCCGGCGAGGGAGAGCGGTAACCCGGCGCGATTCTCCACAACCGGGCCCCGCCGGGCCCCCCGCCGTCAGCCCCAAGAGGAATCGCGTGGCCCGTCGAGAAAGACACTGCATGAGCTAGCGGGGGAGGTGAACGTGTCAAAAGAGAACAAGGTCCTGAGCGTCGGAGACAAGGCTCCGGGCTTCACGCTGACAGACGCATCCACCGGCGGGCAGGTCGGCCTTGACGATTTGCTGGGGCCGTCACTGATGCTCTCGTTCGGCCGCGGGACGTGGTGACCGCACTGCCGCGAGTATATGGGTCATATACGAGACATCTACCATGAGTTCGAGAAGCGGGAAGCGCGGGTCGCGGTGATCCTCGCCGAGAGCCTTGCCCGCATGCGGGATTACATGGCAAAGCACGAGTATCCGTTCCCCGTGCTGTCCGACGTCAGGCGCAAGGTCGTCCGGGACTACGGCGTCTACGTCCGGCTGAACTTCGAATCGGTCAATATCGCCCGGCCCGCCGAGTTTATAATCGACGGGGAGAAGACGATCAGGTACATCTACATCGGGAGCATCCAGACGGACTATCCCCCCGACGGGGATCTCTTCGCGGTCCTTGATGGCCTGGAAGGATGACCGGCGCGGGGCCGGGAACCCCTCGTTGCTCTCTGTCCCTTCGGCGGCGGAATCGGGGCTTTCGCGTTTTGTCGCGCGCGGCCTCAACCGGGCTTTCTCCCCGGCGCGGGATGTGGCAGCTTTTTCACGAAATCGGGTTCCGTGCATCCCTGGCACGGTGAGTTCGCGCTCACGCACCAGTTGGGGCGCGTATGACCCAGCCGCGCGGGACAGTCCCCACGGGTCTTTGGGCCCCGGCAACCCAGCTTCAGCAGGCAGCGGTCCTCGTCCTCCCTGATGTCGTTCCAGTCCTCGATGAAGCGCTTCTCCTTGAAGGCGGGGAGCCTCTCGCACAGCTCGTGGACGGTGGAAGAGTAGTATTCCTTCACGCGCCCCAGCTCATCTAGCTCGGGTGAATCCGCTTCGCCGGTGATCCACAGTATCGCGCTTTCCAGGGTGCCCACCAACCAGTCGGGGTGAGGGGGACATCCGGGTATACTGATAACCGGCTTTCCGGCATCGATCTCTCTCACGACGTCGGCAACCGGCGTCGCCCCCGTCACGTCCGCGATAATCGCGGGGAAACCGCCGAACGAAGCGCAGTTGCCGACCGCTACCACGGCCGCCGCGTCGGGAACGAGCTCGCCGAGCCAGTCCTGTATCGGCACGTCGCCCGCAACCGTGTTTCCCCCGAGCTGTTTGTCGTCTCCGCTCAGCCCGAAAGTGCAGAAATGAGCCGCGTTCCCTGTCGGCACGGCACCTTCGACCACCAGGACGTACCTCCCGGGGCGCTCGTCGGGGATGTCCCTGAGCTGAGACGTGGCAACGTCCCCGGTCGCCATCATGAGGTCCGGCTGGTATCTCAGTGATACTTTCCCGAAGGCGAGGTCGGTGGGGTCGAAGTCCTCGCTGTCCATGAGCGCGCAGGTGCAGCCGGTGCAGTTGAACCCCTGTATCCAGACCAGTGGCGCTTTGCCGGTCATCAGCTCCACGGCGTAGACCCCGGGGTCGGGGGTGAGCGGTACCGGTATGCTGATCCGCGATACCGCGGCCTTCAACCGCTTTCTGAAAGCCCGCCTCTTCTCATGCTTATCCTGTTTTCCCAATACCTGCGTCTTTCTCCCGCGTCGTGCCGAACCGGCTCAAGGCGCGGCCCACCCCCCCGATGATACCCGTTGCGCCCCCTGTTGTCTTTCACGACGGCGGGTCTGCTATTATTGCTCGAAACCCGGAGAGACTATGACGCAGGCAACGGCGGGACATACAAAATACAAGAGGCTGGCCGCGCTCATCGTCGGTTATTTCGCGATAGGGCTCGACTCCTACCTGGTCATCCTGGCGTTGCCCTCAATTACGCGAGGCGCGCGCATCAGCTTCGACGACGCGGGGTGGATCCTGCTGATCCTGCTGATCGCGCGGCAGTGCTCCGTTCTCGTGTCGGGGCGCGCGGGCGACAGGTACGGCAGGAAGTCGGTGTTCATGGCCGGCGCCGCGCTCTTCGGTCTCGGGGCAATTCTCAGCACGTGCACCCCCGGCTACTGGCTGCTGCTTGTATTCCGCGCCTTTCAGGGTTTCGCCGCGGGCATGATGGAGGCCAACTTCCCCGCGCTCGTCACCGTGAGCTTCCCGGCGGAGCAAAGGGGAAAGGCGCTCGGCATCGCCTCGGCGTCCATCGCCCTGTCGGCGCTCTCTGGAGTCGTCCTGAGCGGCCTGATATGCGACTCGTTGGGCTGGCGCTACATCTTTCTGGCGGTCGTCCCCTTCTGCGCGGCGGCCGTGCCCCTCTGCGGCCACTACGTCCCCGAGAGCCGCGGCCTGCGAAGCGGCCCGCGGGACGCGCCGGGAGAGGTAATGCTCATGGCTACCATGATATCCCTTGGCGCCTTCATGACCTTCGGGACTACGCGTACCTGGCATTCTCCCGCGACGATCGTCTTTCTCGCGATCACGGTTGCGCTGGGGACCGCGCTCGTCACCAGGGAAAAAACGGCCCGGAGCCCCATCCTCAGCCCGAAGCTTCTGAAGGTCCCTTCCTTCACCCTGAGCGTCCTTGCCTACCTCGCGGTCGTCACGTGCCAGATGATGGTGTACCTGACCACTCCTTTTCTCCTGGACTTCTACATGGGCATGACCGCGAAAGGG
>CAZAIS010000201.1:0-5447 GCA_964485255.1 uncultured Acidimicrobiales bacterium
TCTTGCCGTCGAGCATTATCCTGTTTATGAACTGAGCCACCAGGACGCTGTTGTATACCGGGTCCTGGGTTGTGCTCCGTCTTGTCGCGGGTCCCCTGCGAGGCATCTGTCCTCCGGTTACTTGTTCTTCTTGGTTCCGTACTTGGAGCGGCTTTGCGCGCGGTCCTCGACACCGGCCGTGTCCAGCGCGCTGCGGACGACTTTGTAGCGAACGCCCGGAAGGTCCTTGACCCTGCCACCCCGCACGAGGACTATCGAGTGCTCCTGGAGGTTGTGCCCGATGCCCGGTATGTAAGCCGTCACCTCTATGCCGTTGGCCAGCCTTACGCGGCAGATCTTCCGGAGAGCCGAATTCGGCTTCTTCGGGGTAGTCGTCTTCACCTGCGTGCACACGCCACGCTTCTGGGGCGAGCCCTGCAGCGCGGGAGCCGAGGTTTTCTTGACCTTTCTATTCCTGCCGTTGCGGACCAGTTGGTTGATAGTGGGCAACCGTCATCCTCCATCTCTACGAAAAAGACACCCCGCTCGGGGAGCCGGGGTTTGGCACATCACACAAAAAACAGCGCTTTGGGCGCCGGGTAGTGAATGTACCATCCCCCGCTACGTCGTGTCAACTTCTTCCTCTTCCTCTACCTCTTCCTCGAATGATTCATCGGCGGAGAACCCGCCCCTGAATATCTCCATTGCACTCATCTGCGGCTGCAGCTCGGGCAACTGCTCGCCGGTATAGAGCGGCTCCCATTCCTCGCCCAGGGGCTTGACGTTTATCCTTCGATACACCTTCATGCCGGAGCCCGTCGGTATCAGCTTGCCGATGATGACGTTCTCCTTGAGGCCGAGAAGCCTGTCCACTTTTCCCGAGAGCGCCGCGTCGGTCAGAACGCGGGTTGTCTCCTGGAACGAGGCCGCCGAAAGGAAAGACTCGGTGGCCAGGCTCGCCTTGGTTATGCCCAGTAGCACTTCCTTGAACCTCGGGGGCTCCCCACCTGCTGCAACGACCCGGTTGGCCTCCTCCTCGAAGTCCATGTACTCGACCAGCTGGCCGGGAAGGAACTCGGTGGAATCGCCGGGATCGGAGACGGTCACGCGCTTGAGCATCTGCCGAACGATGACCTCGATGTGCTTGTCGTGTATGTCGACACCCTGGTCCTTGTAGACCTTCTGCACCTCGCCGACAAGGTAGAGCTGTACGGCCTCACGGTTGACGATCTCGAGCAGTTCCTTGGGATCGGCCGAGCCCTCGGTGATCTGGTCTCCGGCGGAAACCTCGTCGCCGTTCGCCACCATCAGCTTGAGGCTGACCGGGATCTGGTACTCGTAGTCCTTGGGCACCGCCTTGCCCTCGTCGGAGAGCTCTTCTCCATGGAGCGTTATTTCGTTGTACTTCTCGCCCTTCCTGACCTCGACGTTACCGCGGCTCCAGGCCAGGTACGCCTGTCCCTTAGGCTTGCGGGCCTCGAAGAGCTCCACGACTCGCGGCAGACCGTGCGTGATATCCCGGCCCGCGCCCGTGTAGACGCCGCCGAAGTGGAATGTCCTCATCGTGAGCTGAGTACCCGGCTCCCCGATCGACTGGGCGGCGATGATGCCCACCGCCTCTCCTATCGAGACAGGGCCGCCTGTTGCCAGGTTGCGCCCGTAGCACGCGGAGCAGACGCCGTGCTTGGCCCTGCACGTCAGCACCGAACGGACCGACACATCCTCGACGCCCTCCGCGACCAGCTCCCTGGCGGTCGCCTTCGTGATGTCGTCGTTCGCCTCCAGTATCTTCTTGCGCCCCTTGCCCTTGACCGGCTCGAGCGCGTAGCGCCCGAGAATACTCGGGTTGACGTCGCCGTCGACGACAACCTTCCTCCTGATCCCCCGGTCCGTGCCGCAGTCCTCCTCGCGGACTATCACGTCCTGGGCGACATCGACCAGCCTGCGGGTCAGGTAGCCGGAGTCGGCGGTGCGAAGCGCGGTGTCGGCGAGGCCCTTGCGCGCCCCGTGAGTGCTTATGAAGTACTCCAGTACGGTGAGGCCTTCACGGAAGTTGGAGGTGATGGGAGACGCGATAACGTCGCCCTTCGGATCCTCAACCAGGCCCTTCATGCCGGCAAGCTGCTTAATCTGCTTGAGGTCGCCCCTGGCACCGGAGCGGGCCATCATGTAGATGGGATTGAACTCGTCGAAGTTCTCCTCCATTCTTGTGGCCACCAGGTCCGTCGCGCCGTGCCACACGTCGACGACCCTGCTGTGGCGCTCTTCCTCCGTGTAGAACCCGTTGCGGTACCGCTGCTCGATTTCGACGATTTCCTTCTCCGCGTCGGCGATGATCCTCGGTTTGTCGGGGGGCACCTCTATGTCGGATACGCTAATGGTGATGCCCGCCCTGGTCGCGTAGTGAAAGCCCGTATCCTTGACCTGGTCCAGCACCCTGGCGATGACGTCCGAAGGGTAGGACTCGGTGATCTGCTCGATGATCTCGGCGATTTCCTTCTTGCCGACCGTGCGGTTCTGGAAGGGGAACGCCTCCGGGAGAGTCCTGTTGAAGATGAGCCGCCCGACGGATGTCTCTACGATCTCTCCGTCCATGCGGACTTTGACGAGCGCCTGCAGGTCCACCCGGTGGTAGTCGTGCGCCGCGATGGCCTGGTCCGGGCTCGAGAAGACCTTGCCCTCTCCCGGTGCGCCGCTCTTGATGGCGTTGAGGAAGTAGCAGCCGAGGACTATGTCCTGCGTCGGGCTCACGATAGGTCTCCCATGCGCGGGAGTGAGAATGTTGTGGGCCGAGAGCATCAGGATCCGCGCCTCCGCCTGCGCCTCGGACGAAAGCGGCAGGTGCACGGCCATCTGGTCGCCGTCGAAGTCCGCGTTGAAAGCCGTACACACCAGCGGGTGTATGCGAATCGCCTTTCCCTCGACCAGCATCGGCTCGAAAGCCTGGATGCCGAGCCTGTGAAGGGTCGGGGCGCGGTTGAGAAATACGGGGTGCTCCTGTATGACCTTCTCGAGGACGTCCCAGACGATCGGGACCATCCTGTCGATCATGCGCTTGGCGCCCTTTATGTTGTGGGCGAACCCCAGATCGACCAGGCGTTTCATGACGAAAGGCTTGAAAAGCTCCAGGGCCATCTGCTTGGGCAGACCGCACTGGTGGAGCTTGAGCTCCGGTCCCACCACGATGACGGAACGGCCCGAGTAGTCCACGCGCTTGCCCAACAGGTTCTGACGGAAACGGCCCTGCTTCCCCTTGAGCATGTCGGACAGCGACTTGAGGGGCCGGTTGCCGGGGCCGGTGACCGGCCGGCCGCGCCGGCCGTTGTCGAACAGCGCGTCCACCGCCTCCTGGAGCATGCGTTTCTCGTTATTCACTATTATCTCGGGCGCCCCCAAATCGAGGAGCCTCTTGAGCCGGTTGTTCCGGTTGATCACCCTGCGGTAGAGGTCGTTCAGGTCGGATGTGGCGAAGCGCCCGCCGTCTAGCTGGACCATGGGTCGTAGGTCGGGCGGGATCACCGGTATTACGTCCATTATCATGGCCTCGGGCTTGTTCTCGGTCTTGAGGAAAGCCGAGACCACCTTGAGCCGCTTGGTTGCTTTGTTTCGCTTCTGGCCCTTGGAGGTCTTGATCGTCTCCCTGAGATCCTCCCCCTCCTGCTCGAGCCGGAGGTTCAACAGGAGGTCGCGCACCGTCTCGGCTCCCATGCCCCCCCTGAAGTACTCGCCGTACCGCTCCCGCAGGTCACGGAACTTCTGGTCCTCGTCGATCAACTGCTTGGCCGATAGGCCCTTGAAGTCCTCGAAGAGCTCCCTCAGGTAATCTATCTGGACCTGGATCGCTTCGCGCGTCTCTTCCTTGTCCTTCTCCAGTCCTTCGACGAGCTTCTTGACGCGCTTGTAATAGGCTGTCCGCTCCTTCTCGATCTTGTTCTTGTACTGCTTGCTCACGTCGGCGGCGCGCTCCTCCTTGGTCTTGGGGTGCTCCGCCGCCTTCTTTTTGGACTCCCTCTCGATCTCCCGGATCAGCTTGTCCCTCTCGGTCTCGAGCTCCTTGACCCTCTTGTCGAAATCGACGCGGTCCGCGGTCTTGCTGGCCTCCAGGCGGGCCCTCAGGTCGTCCATCCGCGAGGAGAGCACGCGTATCTTCTTGTCGTAGACATCCCTGTCGCCCTCCTCGGCGCCCGCGGGCTTCGCCGGCTCGACCTCGAGGGCGGCTTCGATCTCCTCCAGGCGGTCCTCCCACTCGCCCAGGAGTTCGGATATCTCCTCCTTGATTTCCTCGGCCGCCTGAAGCCGCGCCTCCTCCTCCATCTCGACGGACTCGGCGGCGAACTTCATGCGCCTGTCGTAGAGCTTGTTGAGAGAGGCGATATTCCGCTCGACCTGCGCGCGCAGGTCGACCACGCGCTCCTCCTTGGTCTTCGCTTTCTCCGAGGCCTTCTTCTTGGACTCCTTGCCGATGTTTTCGATCTGCCGGTCGCGGGTCGCTTCGGCCTCCTTGACCTTTCTGCCGAGCTCCGCCTTCCATTTCTCGGGGGTCTTTGCCATCGAGAGAAGCCGCTCGCGGGTCTCCTCCAGGGAATCAGGCAGCCCCTTGTCCCTCAGGAAAGCCTCGACATGGTCTAGCACCAGCGAGGCGCCCTCGCCGACGATCGCCCTGTTGCGCTCTTCCAGCTCGCCTTCCAGCTCCGCGATCTCGGCGTCCAGGCGCTCCTGGAGCATCGGCAGGTCCTTCTCCCTCCGCTCGCTCTTGACGTCCACCACTATGTAGGAAGCGAAGTATAGAACCCGCTCGAGGCTCTTGGAGGCCAGGTCGAGCAGGTACCCCATCCGCGAGGGGACCCCCTTGAAGAACCAGATGTGGGACACGGGGGCCGCCAGCTCGATATGACCCATGCGCTCGCGTCTCACCTTCGACCGCGTAACCTCCACTCCGCAGCGCTCGCAGATCATTCCCTTGAAGCGCACACGCTTCTTGTACTTGCCGCAGGAGCACTCCCAGTCCCTGGTGGGCCCGAATATCTTCTCGCAGAAAAGCCCTTCCTTCTCGGGCTTGAGGGTGCGGTAGTTGATTGTCTCGGGTTTCTTGACCTCTCCGTTCGACCAGATGCGGATCTGGTCGGCGGTGGCGAGCCCGATCTTCAAGCTGACGAATTCATTCACATCGAGCAACTAAATTTCCTCCCTCTCGAAAAGGACATCGGTGCGTTCGTCTTCTTCGGTGCCTGCCAGCGGCTGGTTGGTGCGCAGGTCTATGCCCAGTTCCTCCGCCGTCCTGAACACATCCTCCTCGGTCTCCTGTATCTCTATTGTGCCGCCGTCCTCGTCGAGGACCTTCACGTCCAGCCCCAGTGACCGCATCTCCTGGACCAGGACCTTGAAGGACTCGGGGATGCCCGGCTCAGGGATATTCTCGCCCTTCACGATGGCCTCGTAGACCTTTACCCTGCCGACGACGTCATCGC
>CAZAIS010000202.1:0-5420 GCA_964485255.1 uncultured Acidimicrobiales bacterium
GCGAGGTCATGCAGGAGTCGGCGCGGGCGGCGGTCACGTACGCGCGGGCGAACGCGCGGAAGCACGGGATAGCCGACGACTTCTTCGACAAGAACGACGTGCATATCCATGTGCCGGCGGGGGCGATCCCCAAGGACGGGCCTTCCGCCGGTGTCACCATGGCCGTCGCGCTCGTCTCCGCCGCCACGGAGAAGCCGGTCAAGAAAGACGTGGCGATGACCGGGGAAATTACGCTGCGCGGCAAGGTGCTCCCGGTCGGCGGAATAAAGGAGAAGGTGCTCGCCGCGCATCGAGCCGGCGTAAAGAAGGTTATCCTTCCCGAGGAGAACGAGAAGGATCTCGAGGAAGTGCCTGACTTCGTGAAGCAGGAGATGGAGTTCTCGTTTGTCAGGAACGTAAACGAGATAATGGCCCAGGTTCTCCTCGACGGCGCGAGGAAGGCGGGGGCCGGGGTGGCCGGAGGGGCCGGAAGGGCCGTAAGGAAGAAGGGGGCGGCTCCCGCGAAGAAGAAGCCGAATGCCGCGAGGAAGGCGGGGGCCGGGGTGGCCGGAGGGGCGAAAAGGAAGAAGGAGGCGGCTCCTGCAAGCAAGAAGCCGAAAGCCGGAAAGAAGACGGGGGCCCGGAGCGGGCCCAAGGCTTGAGAGGATATTCAACCCGGGATCGATTGCTTTCTACGGAGCGTCCAACAACCCGCTCAAGATGGGGACGGGGCAGCTTGCCACCCTCATAATGCAGGGTTTCGAGGGCTCCGTATACCCAGTACACCCCAACGAGGAAACCGTACTCGGGCTCCGGGCTTACGGGAGCATCGATGAGATCCCGGAGGTCCCGGACCTCGTGGTCATGGTGCTGCCGACGGGACTGGTGCCGGGCTTGCTGGCGGATTGCGGCGAGGCGGGCGTGCGCGCCGCAGTTGTCGTCTCGGGCGGTTTTCGCGAGGTCAAAGGCGAGGGGTTCGAGCTCGAGGGCGAGCTCTTGGACGTGTGCCGCAGGTACGACATAGCCCTGATCGGGCCGAACTGCATCGGCGTATCCAACTTCAACATAGGGCTCAACACCACTTACTTCCCCTACGAGCAGGAGGCCGGGGGACTGAGCGTCATCAGCCAGAGCGGGACGTACTCGTGCCATATCTACGGGCACACCAAGCGGACCGGCATACGGCTCAGCCATACCGTGAGCGTCGGGAACTCGGCGGTAATAGACCTCTCGGAGTGCCTCGATTACTTCGCCGACGAGCCGAGCACAAAGGCCATCGCGCTGTACATAGAGGGAATAAGCGACGGGGAGAGGTTCATGGCCGCGGCCCGCAAGGCGACGGCGAGTAAACCAGTGGTCGCGCTGTACGTGGGCGGCACCGGGGCGGGGGCCCGGGCCGGAATGTCCCATACCGGGGCGCTCGCCGGCGACGATTCCGTGTACGACGGGATGCTCCGGCAGGCCGGCATCCGCCGCGCCGAAAGCATAGAGGACCTTCTCGACTGGACCTGGGCCCAGTCAACGCAACCGAGGGCTCCCGGGAGGAAGCTCGCGGTGCTGACCAACGCCGGGGGGCCGGCGGCCAGCATGGCCGACACCGCGGCAAGGGCGGGGCTGGAGGTGCCGGTGTTCTCGAAGGGGCTCCAGGAGAAGCTCCGCAGGTTCCTGCCGCACACCGCCGCCACGGTCAACCCGGTCGACATCACGTTCCTCTTGAACTTCGAGTGGCTGTACAAGGACATCCCAAGGACGCTGATGGAGAGCGACGAGGTCGACGGCATCGTCATGTACGGCGTGTTCGGCTCGCTGCTGTTCAATACTATCCAGCAGGCGCTGGGCGACCGCATCAACTACAATCTGGAGGATATGATGCCCGTCTACACGAGGTTGCTGGAGCAGTTCGCGAGACTGCCGGAGGAGTACGGAAAACCCCTCCTGGTATCATCTTTCTGGGGCCGCGACGACGACGCCCTAGCGTTTCTCACGGACAGCGGCATCCCCGTCTACCCCAGCCCCGAGCGCGCCGTGAAATCATTCGCCGCCCTCTGCTAGGGGGGGCCGGCCGTCTTCCTCGATGCGGGAGATGTTTTCGATGCGGTCGGAGAGAAGGCGGCGGGACCACTCGGCGAGCTCGTCCATTTCCCCCTGAAGAATTTCGGCGCGCCGCTTTGCCACGGATTCCCTGAGGTCGTAGCCGAGCTCCCCGCCGCGTCTCTTCAAGTAGGCGGCGGCGTCCTCCGAGAAGCTGCGGGGCGGAGCGAACAGGTACTTCAACCCGAGCGCGGTCTCCGGGAACGGCGCGCCGCCGCGCGAGTTCACCAGGCGGTCCATCTGCTCGATGGCGCCGAGCATGGCGCCGGCGTTGCCGGTCATCTTCACGGCGATAGAGTCGGCCAGGATATAATCGTGGCCAAGTATCTTCCTGATCCGCTTGAGCCAGAGAGAAGCAAGAACCAGCCAGGCGGCTAGCGCCAGCGCGACGCTGAAGGCGACAAGTGCGGCGTGGCCGCGCCGCGCGATCGGGACCGCCACGACCCCTAGCATGGCCAGGAGCCAGAGCATGAAGAGCGCGGCGCCCTCGAAGCTCGAGGGGCGCGGCCTGCGAAGGAAGTCGCCCGCGGCCACGCCGGCGAGCTCATGCGCCATGACGGCCTCGATCAGCCTGTATTCCAGGCCGGCTTCAAGGGCTCCCCTCGTCACGCCTATCGAAGGCGCCTCCCCGGCCTCGAAGGCGAGGGCGTTCGCCGCGGCGTCATCGAGGACCGTTACACGCGGGGCCGCGAAGCCGGCCCGCGAAGCCACGCCATCCAGGGCGTTCATGAACCGAGCGAGCTCGCCAAGGTCGTAACCGCCCGCGCGCCGGGTCAGGTTCGCGAAGAAAGCGGAGTCCCTCCGCAGCGCCAGCACGTACAGCGGGATTCCAGCCGCTCCGACGACGGCGGCGATTACGACGGAGGCCAGGATGAGGCGGGACATCCCGGTTCTGGTGACCATGGGGCTCCAGCCGGTTTTACCGGCCGCGAACGGAATAATGAAAAGGATGAGGACGGAGACGAGGCCCGCCGCCAGCATCGCCAGCAGGCCGGCTTCGTGCAGGAGCGCCCGCCGCCGGGCTTTCCGAATCGTCTCGAGTATCAGGGGCTCCGGTTGCATGGCCATAGTATACCCAACGGCCGCGCCGTCTCACCGCCCGCGGCCGCCCGGGTCGGCGAGTCTTCAGCGGCACGCGTTCTCGATATCCGAGACCAGCCGGTTCAACGGGCACGGCTTCTCGAAGAAAGCCGAGGCTCCCAGGCCCAGCGCCCTTTCGCGCACCGCGGCCTCCGTCCTCGCGGAAACCACGAAGACGGGTATGTCCCGCGTGCTCTCGCGCGACTTCAGGGTTTCTATTACCTGGAACCCGGTCACTCCCGGCATCATCAGGTCGAGGATGATCGCGTCAGGCCGCTCGCGCTCGGTCATGTCGAGCGCCTCACGCCCGTCGGCGACCTCCACGCAACGGTGCCCACGGGTCTCGAGCTGAAGCCTTATCAACATCAGTATGTCGGGATCGTCATCGACCACCATGATGGCGAGAGGGGCCGCCGCGACGGCCGTACCGGTCCCCGGTGACGAGCAGTTCGCGGGGCCGGTGGGAAGCCCGAAGCTGATCGTGACGCCCCCCCCGGGTGAAGGACCCGCCTTGATCCATCCGCCGTGGCCGGCGACAATCGATTTGGCCAGGTGGAGGCCCAGGCCTATGCCGCGCTTGGAGTGGTGGAGCAGGTCGTCGACCTGGTAGAAGCGCTCGAAGATCTGCTCCTCGTGCCCGTCGGGGAGGCCTTTGCCCCGGTCGGAGACCTCGAATACCACGGCCGAGCCGGCGTCCCTGACCGCCACCCGGATCGGGCCGTCGGCCTCGGAGAATTTGACAGCGTTCTCGATGATTTCCCCGAGGGCTCGCGCGATGCGCTTCGCGTCCACTCGAATGTCAATCGGCTCGTCGGGCAAATCGAGGATGAACTCGTTGCCCGCTCCCCTGTCCCTGATCGCCTCCACCGCTTCCCTCGCGATCCTGCCCGCCTCGTCGCGGTCCGGAGTCAGACGGAGGCCGTCCCTCTCGGACTCCGACGCGAGAACCAGCTTCTCGGCGAACCCGGCCAGGCGCTCCGATGCCCTCTGTATGCCGTCGAGGGCTTCCGCCGTTATCTCTGAGTCCGCCTGCCCGCGCGAGTCCCTCAATATTGATACGTATCCCGCGAGTATCGTCGCGGGATGGCGCAGCTCATGCGCCGTCAGGGCGACCATCTTCGAGAGCTCCTGGGCGTGAGCTTCTACCTCTTCCGCGTGCCTCCGCTCCCGCTCCGCCTGCCTCTTCCTCTCTGTTATGTCCCTGCTGAACATGTAGAAACGGCCGTCGTCGATATCGAGGTAGTTGATGCTGACCTCGACGTCCGTGGCCTCCTCGTCCTTCCCGCGGTGACGGGTCTCGACCATCGTGAACCCGTTGCGGATGACGCTCTCGGCCAACTCTTCCAGGTCGTGGCGGGTATACACCACGTCTATGTCACTGATGTTCAGCTCCAACAGCTCCTCGCGCGTGTACCCGAGCATGCGGCAGGCGGAGTCGTTGGCGTCGAGCAGGCCCCCCCGCCGATCCGCCACCAGCAGGCTCTCCATCTGTGTCTTGAGGACCGTCCTGTACACGGCCTCCGCGTTTCTGCGCTCGGTGACGTCGCGCGCGAGGCCGTACAATCCGATAGGCTTGCCGCCCCCGTCGCGCATGATGCTTACCGTGGTCTCCAGGATTAATACGCGGCCGTCCTGGCGGACGTACTCGATTTCCTCGGTGAACCTGCGGTTCGGGTCGATGCCGGGGTCACCTTCCCTGTCGAGCTCCTCGGCGATTTTGCGCTTGATGAAATCGAACGATTTGGGGCTGATCTGCTCGCCGACAGTCCTGGACATGCCCTCGACGGGCTTGAAGCCGAGCACTTTTTCCACGTTGTCGCTTACGTAGGTCGTACGGAGGTCGAGGTCGACGGTGAAGGCGAAATCGTGCATGTGCTCGGTCATGAAGCGGAATTTTTCCTCTGACTTGCGAAGGTCCTCGGCGATTCTCCTCGTGTCCGTAATGTCGAACATCATCGCGAGCACGGCGGGCTTCCCGCCGGCCCCCACAAGGGAGATCGTCGCCATGACCTCGCGGACGCCGCCGTCCTTTCTGATTATGTGCACGACCGGAGGTTCAGCGGAGGGCTTGCCGTCGATCAGGTCCCAGATGGCGTTCGTGAAGTAATCGCGCTCGTCCGGCTGCAGGAGATCGAATATTTCACCGGCTCCCGTGAAATACTCCCGGGGTTGTCCGGTGATCTCGAGGAACTCGTCGTTTATATAGATGACGTCGGTGCCGTCGTGCAGCGCGATGCCGGCGATAGAGCTGTCGGCGATGGCTCGGAATC
>CAZAIS010000203.1:0-5411 GCA_964485255.1 uncultured Acidimicrobiales bacterium
CCTGTCAGGCCGCATCGGGATAATCCGGGGCTCGACCTCGAAATAGCGGGCGAACTTGTTCCATACAATGTGAGTGTCGGCGCCCATCACCAGGTTCGGCCTGTCGACCGGCTTGCCCTCGGCCTCACGCTTCTTCCGCCAGTTCCACTTGTGCGCGAGCAATCCCAGGAGTATCGCCTCCGATGAGCCGATCGCGCTGGTCCCGGCCGCGGTAAGCTCCTCCGGCGCGTTGAAGAGCCTGGCCAGCATGTTTACCGTGCGGTCGTGTATCACCCCCGTGCGCGGGTACTCCTCCCTGTCTATGAAGTTTCGGTAGTTGTTTCTCGCGATCAGGATCTCCGCCTGGGGCTCCATCCAAGTCGTCACGAAGGTCGCCAGGTTCAACGGTGGATTCCCCTCGAGGTTGAGCTCGTCCATTATCGTCTGCAGGGCGGCCTCCGGGGGCATGCTCTCCTCGGGCATCCTGTACTTCGGCACGTCCTCGGCGAAATAGCGCGTGCTGTAAGTGGAAGCCAGCGTATCGACCCTGTCTTCGCCGCCCAGCGGGACTTTCTTTGAGATCATGGCTCGCTCCTCCGTTGTATCGTACGGGGTGTTCTATCGATGCCCGTCCTCCGAAGCGGACCCCGCCGCGGGACCGTGCCGGGGCTCCGAGACAATCAAGTGTCGACGCTTTCCTCCGGGGTGGGCGAACAGGCCGCGGTTTCCGCTTCCCCTTCTTCCCCCCTTGCCCTCTTCAGCTCCGCGTTCACCTTGAGCACCACCGCCGTCAGCGGCACCGCGAGTATCGCGCCTGCTATACCGGCGAAAACCGCGCCGAACAGTGTGACCAGCAGGGCCACCAGCGGGTGCAGTTGGAGTGTCTTGCCGTAGGCGAAGGCCTGCACCGGTGCCTGAAGGACCGTGTGGGCTATGATCGAGAAGACGAGCATTATCAACGCGGCGGTCAGCCCCTTGGAGGCTAGGGCGATGAACACGGCGAACGCTCCACCGATGTACCCGCCGAACGACGGGATGTAACAAGTTACAAAAGTCACCAGCGCGATTGTGCTCACTAGCGGCACCCGCAGTATCAGGCAGACCGGCACCACGACCACGGCGTTGACCGCGGCAACGATGGTCGCGCCCTTGAAGTAACCACGGAAGCAGCCCATGACCTCTTCCCGTATGGCCTTTCCCTGCTCGCGCGGCACACCCAGGTGTCCGTCGATGAAATCCTTGATCCTGCCGTCGTCGCTCAGGAGAAATATGAGTATGAAGAAGCCGATGAACAGGCCTATCGCGAAAGATCCAATGCCGGAGACGCTCCTGGTCACGGCCTGGGTCAACCCGTTGGTGATGTGAGGCCAGATCTCCGCGATCTCTTTCTCGATGAACCTGGTGACGGCCTTGCTCGCTTTGAGGTTGCCGACCCAGGCGCGGATCTTCTGCACGCCGTTGTCGATCTGCTTGCCTATCGCCCCTATCTGGGAGCTTATTCCGTAGATCACGATGGTGAAGAAACCGGCTATCACGCCAATAATTACGATCATCACCACGACCGTCGCGAGCCACCGCGGGAAGCGCCCCCTGACAAGAAGGTCCACCAAAGGCTCCAGGAGGACGCCGATGATCGCCGCGATTATGAGCGGCAGGATGACCTTTCCGGCCTTGCCGTAGATCATGCCGATGAGCACGATGGCTCCGATGATCCCTATGAAGAGCCAGCTTCGCACACCCCAACGCCGGAGCCAGGCCCGTTCCTCGATGTAACCGCCAGACCTTCGATTATCCTGCGCCATGCCTGCTCCGTTTCACGGCTGAGGTAGCGGTTCACTATAGAACGAGGCGGTTTTTACAGTCAAACATCGGTCCGGCGTCCGCTCCGCGCGCTTGCCTCGTTACGGCCGATGTACGATGATTCAACGAGATGTATCTGTCCGGGGAGGAACCGTGAAAGTCCATTACCTCAACTGCGGGACAATGAGGCCCAGGGGGGCCAGGCAGCTTCTTCCGAGGCTCGCCGAGGTCCCGAGCCTCTGCCTGCTGATCGAGGGCGCCGGCGGTCTGGTCCTGATCGATGCCGGGATAGGAACGCTCGACGTCGAGGATTCCGGCAGGCTCGGCTTCTCGAACAGGCTCCTCAACGCCGTTCCCGATCCCGGGCTGCCTGCGGTAAGACAGGTTGCGAGCCTGGGGTTCGACCCTGGCGACGTCATTGACGTTGTCTGCACGCACCTGGACCGCGATCATGCCGGGGGCCTGTCGGATTTTCCGCACGCGCGCGTACACTTGCACGCGGTGGAGCTCGACGCGGCCCTCCGGCCGGCCGGCCGGCGCGAGAGCGAGCGGTACAGGAATTGCCACTTCGCTCACGGGCCCGCCTGGGTGCCCCACGAGAGGTTGTCGAGCGAACCGTGGTTCGGCCTCGATTGCATACGTGAGGACTCCGGGCTGCCCGCCGGGATCGTCCTGGTTCCCCTCGCCGGGCACACCAGGGGGCACTGCGGCGTCGCCGTGGAGACCTCCGGGGGCTGGATTCTCCATTGCGGCGACGCCTATTACCTGCAAGACGAGCTGAAGGGAAGGAACCACGCCTGCGCCGGGGTCCGCGTCTTCCGCCGGGTCGCCCACCTGGACAGTGAAAAAGCCCTGCGTCAGCTCGACCGCATCAACGACGCCCTCGCGGCCGGCGGAGGCGACGTCACGCCATTGAGCTCGCACGACCCGTCGGGGCTGGACCTTGTCTGAGGTGCGCGTCGACACCTGGATCGACATCTCCGCCTCGCGGGAGCGAGTGTGGGAGGTGCTTAGTGACCTTGCGTCTTATCCCGACTGGAACCCGATGATCAGGCATGCGACGGGCGAACTGAAGCCCGGCCGGCGTCTCACGCTTCATTTCCAGCCCGAGGGTTCCCGCCGCCGAAGATTCCGTCCAAGGCTCATTGTGGTCGATGAGCCCGGGGAACTGCGCTGGCTCGGCAGCCCAAGGCTTCCCGGCCTCGTAGACAGCGAGCATTACTTCATCCTGGGCGAGAACCCCGGCGGGTCAACACGCCTGCAGCACGGCACCGTGTTCTACGGCCTGCTGGCTCCCTTCCTCGAGCGATGGGTGGAAGGCTCCACCCGCGTCCCCTTCGAATCCATGAACTCGGCCCTCAGGTCCCGCGCCGAAAAAGACGAGGCGGGCGGGGTTTCCGGCACGAGGGCAAGAATCCGCGATTGAATCCCAGGACCGTGAAAGCGCGGGCTTCGCGACAAGGCGGCCGTCTTCGCCGGGCCGGTGGATTGACCGACGCCGGTAAGCCCGGTCGGCATCTATCCCATCGCGCTTCCGAGGTGATAGAATACCCGTGACGGTGACAAGCTACGCGTGTCGGCAAGGGAATGTAGTCTTCCATTCTCGGGGGGTGAAGGTATTGTCAACTGCTCCGCTTAAGAAAACCTTCTCTACTGTAGGCGCTTTCCTGGTTGTCCTGGTCCTGGTGGCCCTGCCATTGGCGGGCGGCGCCGCGGGCGGCGCCGAAGCCGCCGGAGGCGTCAAGAAATTCACGATTCTCCACACAAACGACGAGCATTCCGAGATCATTCCCTACGACGTCGCGAGCGATTATCCCGGCAACCCGACCACGGGCGGGTTCTCACGCCTGGCGAAGACCATCACCGACATAAAGACGGCAAAGGCGGCCGCCGGGGAGCCGGTTCTCACCCTCGGCGCGGGGGACTGGTCGCAGGGTACGCTCTTCAGTTGGCTGGAGACGGTAACCGCGCCAGAGCTGTTACTAATGCAGCAGATGGGCTACGACGCGCTCGCGATCGGTAATCACGACGTCGAGCTCGGTCCCGCGTACACCGCGGCCGTCTTCAACGCGGCCAGGGGCGGGGGGGTCAACATTCCAATGCTCAGCTCGAACATCATATTCTCGGGCTACCCTCCAGATCCGGCGAGCCCGGACGCGGCCCTCTACACCTTCTATTCCGAGACGGACAAGAAGAGGTCCGACCTGTTCCTGCAGCCCTACACGACGAAAACCCTTTCCAACGGCCTCAAGGTCGGAATCTTCAGCCTTCTCGGCGTGGAAGCCGAGCAGGTTGCGCCGGGGTGCGTGCCGCTCAATTTCGGCAATGTCCCGGGAGACAACCTGGCAAGCTTCGTCAACCGCATCTGGAAGGCCGAGGAGATGGTCAAGCTTCTGCGCGAGACAAAGGGCTGCGACGTCGTTGTCTGCCTCAGCCACATGGGGACAGAGGAAGAGAAGATGCTGACCGCGTTCGTGCCTACCATCGACGTGATCGTGGGCGGCCACAGCCACGACCTCAACTACCCGCCTTTCACCTGGGGAACGGGTGGCACCATCCTTGTTCAGGCGAAAGCCTACAGCGAGTACCTGGGGAAGCTGGAGCTCCAGTACAACGCCGCCGCCAAGGGTCCGAAGGTTACGGTGAGAAACGGGCAGGCCATACACATGGACGAGACGGTCGGCACCTCCCCCGCGATTGACGCCGTTGTCAACGGCTTCATCAACGGGCTCAACGCGCAGCTCGGCTTCAACATCCTCGAGAAGTACGCCGAGACCGACTTCAAGGGCGACGGCGGATTTCCCCTCATGGACACGCCGGCGCAGACAGAGACGAACCTCGGCGACCTCATTACCGACTGCTACTGGGGTGCGGTCAACGGGATCGACCCCAAGCATCCTGTCGATTTCGCCATGGAGGCGAACGGCGTGATCCGGGCCGGGGTCGTCAAGGGCGCAAGCGGGAGCTTCTCATTCTACGACCTTTACAGGGCCCTTCCGCTGGGGGGTTCACCGTACGACCCGAACGTTCCCGGTTATCCGCTGGCGAGCTTCTACCTGTACGGGTCCGAGATCGAACGTGTCATGAACATGCTGCTCGATCTGAACCGCAACGATTTCTTCCTCCAGGCATCCGGTCTCGATTTCACCTATGACCCGAACGCTTCCGCGGGCAAGAAGCTCATGAAGCTGGAGGTCAGGAACCGGTCCGGCGGCTTCGGGCCCATCCAGCCGCGGAAGCTCTACCACCTGGCGGCCAACTACTACGTCGGATCGTTCCTGGGGATGTTCAATCTCTTCCCGAGAGACGCGACCGGCGCGCAGCACAAGCCCCCGGCGTTTCCCGATCCGATGAAGGAGTTCATTGTCCACCCGGCGCCAGGGGTAGAGCTCAAGAGCTGGCAGGCCCTGATTGGAGGCGTCGGCTCCATGCCCGACCTCGACTCCGACGGCCTGCCCAACGTCATGCCCGAATTCTATCCCGTCCAGGACCGGATAACCCGGTTCGAATCGACCTTCTACTTCGCGGAAGGGACATGCAGGAACGGGTACGATCCGTACCTCGCCATTCAGAATACCGGCGCCGGCGACGCTTCCGTCAGGATTACCTACATGAAAGGCGACGGGAAACAG
>CAZAIS010000204.1:0-5388 GCA_964485255.1 uncultured Acidimicrobiales bacterium
CGTGCGGAACCAGTACGTCCACCAGGAACATAAGAATGAATCCCGCGAAGAATCCCAGGTGCGCCTTGCCGAAGCCGATGGCGTCTATCCCCCCGTACAGGAGCTCGACGAACGAGACGAGTATCATGGCGCCGGCCGAGAACCCCATGGCGAAAGTCATTACACCCTTCCCGGGCCTCTTCACTATGAGCGCAAGTGCGCCGCCTATGGCCGTGAACAGCCCCGCGACGGTCGTCAACAGCAGGGCTGTGCCGATGCTTGCTTTCATCCCGGTGCTCCCTGCAGCCTGCCACTCGTTACGATCGCCTGCCCGCCGCCGCTCCGGCTCCCCTCTTCCGGTATTGCGTTAGTCCCGGCAGACACCACTTCGGCTCCCCGTCCATGCGGTCGCGTTTTTCTACCCACACATTCGCTTCCGCCGATCTCGAGTTACGCCTCCAGGTGATCCTGGAGGCTGACTGCCGGTCTCTCCGCCATTTGACACCTGATAAAGTTAAACAACACTAACTATTATCGTAATGTATCCTGGCCTGTCAAGCGGGGAATGAGGAAAACCATGGCATGGACAGCAACAGGCTGTTCCATTCGCGATCATCTCCCGTTCCGATGAGGGCGCCCGCCACCGGGCGCCCGGTGCCGCCGAGGCGACCTCCTCGCACGAGGTAACGCATATGCTACTCGATCATGGATGGCGTCGTAATGACTCTTGATGTTGATAGACATGCGCGGGGATGGCCCGCCTCATCCCGGGCTTGTTGCCCTGGACCATGGCGCGATGAGGATCCGCGCTGGAGCCTGACTCCACCGGACATGCAGTCGCTCCTGTACGTGGAGCAGACTGCGGATTCTGCTAGCATAGACGCGTCAATATTTTTGACACACGGAGGTCATAGATGAAAAAGAGTCTTTGTTTCGGAGTCCCCGTACTGGTCTTCCTTCTGGCGACGGTCTGCTCGTTGTGCACATCGTGCGGAGCGCCGGCGTTCACGCGGCGGACGCAGGACAGGATCACGAAAGCCGTCGAAAACGCGATGCTCCAGTACGGGAGCCCGGGGGCGATCGTAGGCATCTGGCAGAAGGGCAAGGGGCAGTACGCAAAGGCGTTCGGCAAAGCGTCACTAGCTGACGACAAACCAATGAAGGCTGACGACCTCTGGAAGGTTGCGAGCATCACCAAGACTTACACCGCGAACGTCATACTCCAACTCGCGGAGGAGAGGAGGCTGGGCCTGGACGACAGGCTGAGCAAGTTCGACTGGTCGGACGGTCTCGCCAACGCCGACCGGATCACGTTGCGAATGCTCCTGAACCATACGTCAGGGTATCCCGACCTCGAGAACGACGATCCCGAGTTCCAGAAGGTGAGGTTCGGGAACCCCACGAAGGTCTGGACCCACAAAGAGATACTGGACTGGGGCAGGACCCTGGTGCCACTCTTTCCTCCCGGCCAGGGATATCACTATACGAACTTCGGCTACTACCTGCTCGGCATGACAATTGAGAGCGTGACCGGCGGAACGGTCGGGGGCGAGATACAGAAGCGGATCGCGGACAAACTGGGCTTGAAGAACACCAGACTCGCCGACATGCCCGCATACCTGCTCGGCAGACCGCACTCCAACGGGTACGTTCTTCGGAACGAGTTGCCCGAGGGTATTACCGTTCCCGGCACCGATCCCATAGTCGACACCGTGCGATGGAACACAACCGCGGGATGGACATCGGCCGGCGTGGACTCGGACTTGATGGACCTGAAGACCTGGATCGAGTCGGTGGCCGCCGGTTCTCTGCTCAGTCCCGCGATGCACGCGGAGCAGATTAAGAACCCTGTGCCCATGAGCGGAGCAAAAAACACCCCCTGTTACGGCCTGGGCGTGGCGATGATGAATATGCCCGGGGGTGAGCTCTACTGGCACAACGGGGCGACCCTAGGGTACAGCAGCTTCGCGGGCAGCCTCGCCGACAATAGCCTGACTGTTATCGTTTTCATGAACGTGATGCCGGGGGCGGACCAGGAGGACACCAGTGCCACCAAGCTGGCGACCCCACTCATGGCGATCGTCCAGGAGGGCGGTGACTAGCCCGCCGCCCTGACCGGGCAGGAACGAGTAAGGCCACGCCTTGGGGGACGGCTCTCCCCCCTGGATGAAGACGTTCGACATCACACCGACCCGGAAATCCCACGCCGTGAGGACGGATGTGGCGATCACCGCCTGCCTCAAACGGCTGGAAGGCAGCCGTCGTCCCGGTTGATAGCGGAAGCAGATTGTATCGCGTGACAGCTTGACGGTGTCAGGTCGGGCCACTCATTCGATGGTTATCGCCCACGGGCCGGTCGCCTCGACGTTGAGGAGGTAGAATATCCCGGCCTTGAGGCTCACCAGCTTTGATGCCTGGAACGGGCCGGACGCGTTAGCCATGAGAGCCGCCGCGTTGCCCCCCAGCTCGATAACAGTGACGACGAATCCGCTGTTGCCGCCGTGCTCCATCTTGAAGCTCACCGGCCCGCCTTTGGTCTGGAAGAACGGAGTTGCGACCGGGCCTTCCCCGTTGAACGACTGGGGCGGGTAGGGCGCCTGCGCCGGGGTAGGCTCTTCAACTCCTACCGTCCACGGACCGCGTGTCTCCACCTTCAACGCATATGTTCCTTCCGCGAGGCCCACCGCCTGGGAGCCGGATATCTCACCGTAGTAGTCGGCTACCTGGCCCAGCGGTTGTTCTTCGCTGTCCAGTATCGTGAGCCTGAAGCGGCCTTCCCGCTCGTGATCGAAGTGGATGGTAGCCAGGCCCTGCTTCAGGTCGAACTTGTCCGTTACCTGGCTTCCTTCTCCCTCGATGGTCACCATCTCGGGCGGGATCGGAGTCGGTTCCGGCTCCGGCTCCGTGGAAGGCTCCTTGGAGCCTGAAACCTCCTCGAGGGCCGCCTCCGCCTCCTCCCGCAGGTCAGGGAAGCCCGAGATGAGCTTCTTGCCCCTGGATATACCGTTTGCCACCTCCACGGGCAGCAGGGCCTTCGCCGCCGGCTCCAGCCACAGGTCGTATTTCTGATCCAGGCTTATAACTGAATCCATGATCGCCACGGCCTTGGAGGCGTTCTCCTTATTGGGTTCCGCGAGGAGCGCCCGGACCGAATCGGTAACGTACCTGGACGTCTGCCCGTCGTTGTCCATCACAAGCATCGCGTTGAGGTCGAGCTTCCAGGTGTCACCGGACTTGATCATTATCAGCGGGAAAGGCTCGGGCCTGTCGAACGAGTGCACAGCCACCAGGTACTGTCCGTCCGACAGCTTCTGGCTGTCGAGGTAGTCGATGTTGCTCTTCGCCAGGCTCGTCTTGAGCGTCGGAAAGTAGCTCCTTATAAACTCCCCGGCGATACGGCTGCTCACGAGTTCCACGTCGGGTTGGTAGATGACTATCTCTTGAGGGCTCCGCTCCGTCGTCTCGGATATCAGGATACCGAGTAGTTGGGGGTCGCTCATATCGATAGCCCGCAGTATCGAGTCGTAGTCGCCGTCCGTGACGTATTCGATGAGCCGTTCGGTCGCGGTCTCCACGGATGTCTCGTCGCTGATGTTTCCTGTGCCTATGAAGATGGCCGCCAGAACCCAACCAGCCACGGCGAGGACGGCTATCACTATGAGGACCATCGTGGTGCGCCCCATGTGATCCGAGAGCTTGAACCGCACCTGTTCCGGCTTCTCCTCGTCCGGCTTCGAGCCGCCTGATACTCCCGGAGGGCCGCTTGTCGCCGGCGGGGGTGGCTCAGGGGCCTTCGTGGACTTTCCGCAATGAGGACAGCACTCCCTGAACTCCTCACATTCCTTGTCACAGTTGGGACACTTCAAGCAACCACTTCCACTTTCCCACGACCATTATTATCCTATCGAATGCCCCAAGTCGTGTCGAACGGCTCCCGGGTATCCGGCGCTCCCGCGTTTGTCAATCGCTGGTTCTCGGTCAAGTAGTCCGGGAGAATAAGTCGACTGATCGGAAGACGCTGTTCCAAGCCGACTGTCTATTGTGGTTCGCGTCTCGCGGTGACCCGCCGCGTCTTCATCGTCCTACACCCTCCGCCAGGGGGTCCATCCGAATGGGCCCCCTGGCGGAGAGGGTGGGATTCTCACCCGCCCCACGAGCCGCATGACAAAGATGGATTTGTGAGCTGGAGGATATTCGTTCAGGCTCAGGATACGAAAGGGGCACGCGGTTCAGGCCCGACTTGGTTGAGTGGTTCGCGGCACGCGGTGACCCGCCGTAGATTTGTCAGCCCGACTTCTCTCCGCCATGGCGGTCCTTTGGACCCCCATGGCGGAGAGAGTGGGATTCGAACCCACGGGACGAGGTCAACCCGCCCACACGCTCTCCAGGCGTGCGCCTTAGACCACTCGGCCATCTCTCCGTGAACAAGTGTAATGGTTGTTTGACGGCCGCGCTACATAAGCTACAGGTCCGTCTTCGTTCTCTGTTCCGGTAGAAGGCGGCCCGGGCGATCGGGATGCTTTCCCGGATACGGGGCCGGGGTGGCGTCAACGCTTCTTAAAGACCAGCGAATAGCGCCAGAAGAGGTGTCTTCTGAGCCTGAAGCCCGGGAGGTGCCGTTCGGCGGCCTCTCTTACCTGCCTGGTGGTAGAGAGGACGTGCCTGTCTATGCTCCAGTGCTCGTCCCAGAGCCTCTTCCATTCGGCGGGCTTCCTGCCCCTGTGAACCGCCAGGTCAGTCACCGCGGTCAGCGGAGCGGCGATCACGCTCAGCACGTGCTCGATAGGTGTCCGCGGCAGGTAGAGGTCCAGTACGGCCAGCACCCCGCCTTCCCCCAGGGCATCCCTCAGCCTGGGGAGGAGTGCGTCCATGTCAGCGTGGTGCAGGGCGGCGATGATTACTATGGCGTCGAACGAGTCGCTCTCGAGATCCATGTCCTCTATGTCCGCGAGTCGGTACTCTATGCGCGGATCCGGGTTGCGCCGCATCGCCTCTTCGATCATGCCGGGGGACAGGTCCACTCCCACTACTTCGGTGAACCTGCTCGCGAGCAGGCGCGCGAACTCGCCCGTGCCGCAACCGACGTCCAGCGCCGTGCTCCCGCTCTCGGGAAGCTCGCGCATGATGAAGGATTGATAAAACCTGTTGTGGTCCCATTTGTCGGGGAGGCCCGCCAGCCGGTTGAAGCTGTCCCTGGTCTGTTCCTTGAGGCTACCCACGCGTTCTTCAGGCATTCGCACCGGTCCAATCGTACGTCTATCTGCGGGCAAGCTCAGTCTAGCAACAGCGGGCGGACGGCGTCACGCGGCACCGAAGGCCGGCGCGGTCTCGCTTTCCCGCGTTCGTCACTTCTCTTTCCCCGTCGGGGTGCCCGTCCCAGCCGGGGGCCGGGCTGCCTATCCCTACCTA
>CAZAIS010000205.1:0-5381 GCA_964485255.1 uncultured Acidimicrobiales bacterium
TTCCGTTGTCGGCGGCCACCCGCTCGTCGCAGTAGACCTCCGCGACCTCGCCGATGAAGACGTCGTGGTTCGGCATGTCGACGGTCTTGACCAGGCGGCATTCCATGTTCACGGGACATCCCTGGATCATCGGCGCCGTCTCGAGTTCCCCGAAGAAGGTCTCGAAGAGCGACCCCTTGTCGGCCTTGCTCCCGGAGACCAACCCGCAGTAGTCGGCCTCGCGCACCAGGTCCTCACCGGGTATGTTCACGCTGAACGTACCGTTCTCGCGGATTCCGGCGTTCGTGAAGTGCACCTTCGCCATGCTCAGCGATACGTGGCTCAAGTCCATTATCCCCACGTGCGCGATGGTGATGTAGTTGGGCCTGCCGTCCACCAGCGCCCCGGCGAGCACCACCGGCATCGGGTAGAGAGCCGCCTTTCCTCCAAGTTTCTTCTTCATGGTAGTCCTCCCGTACCTCCGTTGTGCTCCTCGGCCGGCCCGACTTGTATAAGTGATCGACCCTGGTGATTCCCGCGTTAGTCGACCTCACTAGACTATCATCAACCAGGTGGGTCCCATGCGCTCAGGCGGCAGGCTCTGAAGGGGTTTCGGGGGATGTCACACCCGTATGGTACCATCTGGAGCATCGATGTTCCGGGGTCCATACAAGGGGGTTTTATATGAGCGACACAGAGCTGGCCGCGCCATGTGGTGTCTATTGCGGAGGTTGCGAGTACCTGGAGGGACAGTGCTCCGGTTGCGTCGCGGTCGCCGGGAAGCCGTTCTGGGCCGGGGACATCCCAGGAGGCATATGCCCGCTGTATGAGTGCTGCGTCAACAAGGAGAAGCTCGAGTACTGCGGCATGTGCGCCTCGTTCCCATGCGACCTCTTCGTCGGCATGCGCGATCCATCCTGGAGCGATGAAGAAGCCAAGCTCATGCTGGAGCGCCGGAAGGCGAACGTCCTCAGGCGCAAGGAAATCGGCACGGCCGCCTGGGTCGAGGAGCAGGCCCGGGCATAGGACCCGGCCCTGGTGACCCGCGGCCGGACAAATTGGACCCGGCTTGAATGGCCCGCGGCCGGGCATGTCCGGCGGCGCCCGCACGGAATCCCGAGCGCGTCCCGGGACGTGCCCGGAGGGGGCGGTTCACCACTCCGCGGATCGCGGGGCGCGCGAACTTCGCGCCCGGCCGGAACGCCCGGACTCCAGCGCCCGGACTCCAGCGCCCGGACTCCTGTATAGTGTTTCCAGAGTGTCAGCTCTGTTGCCGAAAGCGCGGTGTAGATGTCCAGAGTGCTCCTCATAAACCCTCCCAAAGAGGTGCCCCTGCTGGACTGGACCATGCGCTATCCGCCCCTGGGGCTCATGTCCGTCGCCGCGGCACTTTCCGGGCACCAGGTCGAGATCCTGGACATGAAGGTCGAGAAAACTGGCCGCAAGGCGCTCGCCGCGAAGCTGGCCTCGGCCGACATCGTCGGGATCACGGTCCTGACTCCCTCAATCGATTCCGCGATCGACATCTGCGCGGTCGCGCGGCAGTGCGGTGTCCTTACGGTCCTCGGTGGGCCGCACCCAACCCTCATGCCCGGCATCGTCGAGCATCCGGATGTCGACATTGTCGTGCGAGGAGAGGGCGAGCTCACGTTCAGGGAGATCGCGGACGGCAGGCCCCTGGATTCAATAGAGGGGATCAGCTACGTGGGCCCGGCCGGGGTCGTCCATAACCCCGAAAGGCCCTCCGCCGACCTCGCCGCCCTGGCGCCGCCGCGCAGGGACCTTGTCGAGCGGTACCGGGGGCGGTACAACGCCTTCGGCAGGAGCATGGGCGCCCTGAGCACCGCGAGGGGCTGCCCCTACAGGTGCAGCTTCTGCTGCGTGCACAAGCTCTGGCGCGGCTTCAGGGAGCTGTCGCCCCAGGCCGTTATCGCCGAGCTCAAGAGGATGGAACCCACCGAGATCGTCAGCATCGTCGACGACAACTTTTGCGAGGACATGCTCAGGGTCGAGGCCATCTGCGACCTCATTATCCGGGAAGGTCTCAACGACAGGATCTACTCCGTGTTCTCCCGGGTGGACTCCATCGTCGCTCACCCGGAGGTCGTCAGGAAAATGGCCCTGGCCAACATGCGCGTGGTCTTCATCGGCATCGAGGCCGCGACCCAGGCCGCGCTGGACCGCATGCGGAAGAAGACGCGCATCGAGGACACGTTCAGGGCGTGCGAGATACTCGAGGCGAACGGCATGTTGATATGGGCGGGGCACATCATCGGGAACCTGGACGACTCGCGTGACGACGTCGAAGCCCTTATTCTCATGAGCCTGGAGCTCCCCATCGATATCGCCGATTTCACCGTCATCACGCCCTACCCCGGGACCGACCTGTACGATCTCGCTTCGCGCCGGAACCTCATCGACGAGTACGACTTCGCCGAGTACTGCGAGTGCGAGCCCCACATGCACACGCCCAACCTCTCCCGTATGGAGATCATGGAGCTCCAGATAAAAGCCTACATGAAGTTCTACGGCTTCTGGAGGATGCTGGGACGGGCACGGAGATGGTCCCGGAACCGCGCGAAGAGGTGGATCCTCGAGGGGAACGTGACAGGGATCAGGTCATTCTGGAAGTACAGGAGCGCCTCGGCGCGTTACTTCTGGAGGACCTACAGACAGACCGTGGGAAAGACAGAGCATACGAAGATACGGCGGTTCAGCCCGCTGGTCTCGACGCCCAGGCTGTACTCGATTGCCGCGGGCATCGGCGCGGCCCTGATAGTCCTGGCCCTGACTGTTTTCGAGGAGCGGTTCTATGGCGGCTATTCCCGCTCGGTGGCCTTCATCATCGCCGACCAGCTTTTTGCGAGCGTTTTCGTCGCATTCACGGTCGCGGCCGTCGCCACCTGGCTCGCCGTCAGGTCCTACAGGAGCGGCTGGATCTTCTCCGTGAGACCAAGAAAGCCCGCGCGCGGGAAAAAGACCGTCGGCGAGGCCGCCTTCCTCAATGGGCTTGTCTCCACGGCCCTGGCGCTGTTCGTGATGGCTATCGTGATTCTCGTGATGGTGCTGGCCGGGCACTCGTCGAGCCTGAACTACGGCGCCAAGGAGATAGCTGTAACGGCGATCGCTTTCCTGGTGTCGTGCGTCGTGTCTTTCCGGTCGGTCCACGCCGTCAGGAACGGCGGGATCAGCAGGCGGCCCTGAGAACCTCGCGTCACACGCCCTTGAACCGGAAAGCCTGTTTGACGCAGCCGGTGTCACCCTTGGTCCGCGCCGTCTCGAGCATGGCCTCGTACTCCTCCAGGTCCCAGACGTGTGTAAGCAAGTGATCCAGTTTCACCTTGCCGCTCGTGACCAGGTCGAGCGCCCACTCGAAGGTCTTCATGGTCCGCCCGTCGAAGGTGTCGGCCGCGGAGCAAAGCGTGCCCGTCACTTTCAGCTCCTTGAACCAGATCGGCGTCCAATCGATCCCGGGGGCGAGGCCGACGGCGCCGACGATTACGAGCGTTCCCCCCGGGCGGGTCATGCGCAGGCAATCGTCGAGTACGTCCGGGCTTCCCACGCACTCCAGGGACATCGCCGGTCCGCCGTTGAGGAACCCGCGGCCGATCGTCGGCTTGAGGACCTGCGCTCCGGTGAGCCTCGCGACCTCTGCGTACAGGTCGTCCACGTCGCGCTGCATGATGACCTCGTCGACTCCGTACCCGCGCGCGATATCGGCCTGGAACCCGTAGCGCGCGACCGCGATCACTCGGCACTCCGGTACGAGGGCCTTGAGGCTCGCAACCGACAGCATCCCGATTATGCCGCAGCCGTAAACAAGCACGGTGTCGCCGGGCGCGGGCAGGTTGCGCATTACCGCGTGCAGGGGTATGGTCAGCGGCTCCAGGAGGACCGCCTCCTCGTCCGACATGGCGTCCGGCACCCTCATTAGCTGGCTCTTGTGCGCCAGGAACGACTCGGCCCACGAGCCGCCCGCCGCCGCGGAAAAGCCCATGTAGAATCCCGGGGGTATCGAGCCCTGTCGCGTGTTCAGGCACTGGGAGTAGTCCCGCTCGGCGCAGCGATCGCACGGCGGGTCTATGCCCCTCGCCTCGCACGGCATCATGGGATCGACCACGACACGGTCGCCCACCGAGTAACCTTCAACCCTCCTGCCGACCTTATCGATCACGCCGACGTTCTCGTGGCCGAGCGTTATCGGCATGGTCGTGTAAGGCTCGGAGTAGGTGGAGTTCTTGAGATATATCAGGTTGAGGTCGCTCCCGCAGACACCCCCGTAGACAGTCCTCACCCTCACCCACTCCTCGTTGGGCAGTTCCGGCACGGGTACGTCCTCCAGGCGGGTAGTGCACAGCGGCCCCTTCGTGTACGCGTTTTTCCAGGCGCGCGATGCCGCAAGCGTAAACACATATCGCGGTATTGTCGCGTTGAACCTTACCGCCCTCATGTCACTCCAATTCCCTTGCATCCCCAGCCCATCAAGCGCGCCCCATCGGTTCGCGAATCTAATTCATGGGCGCCTGCTCTCAACCGGCATCTTCCCGCGCGGTTCAATCCGCTTCTTGAGTTCCGGCTCTCAGCCGGGCTGTCCGGCATCGCGGACTTAACTTTCTAGACCTGACCCCGAAAAGTTAAGTCAGTTGGAGAAGCCGCCGATGGTGCCGGTTCCGGCGCCCCTGTTGTTCCAGTACATCGCGCGTTCGACCATTATCTTCCTGCCTGCGGTCTTGGATGTCACCAGCACGGCGGCACGCCCGTCGGGCACCTTGTCCTTCATGTTGAATGTCATTCGGGAGTTCTTCGGCACGACGACGTTTAAAGTCGTCTTCGCTCCACCGCCCGAGGGCAGGTACGAGATCTCCACCGTGACGTCCGCGCCGTTCGGGTTCTGTACCAGTGTCCAAGTCTCGCGCCCCTCCGAGGTCTGCCCATCGGGCAGGTAGAAGCTCGTATGAGCCGTATCCATGCCGATCGAGTCGTGGCACGCCTCACCGAAGGGGGTTCCCGAGCCCCAGTACATCGCCCGTTCGGCGATAATCGGCTTCGAGCCGTGGACCCTCGCCGACGCGTCGGTGTTGGAGACGTCAATCGGGTACCCGTTCGCGGGGCTGATGTCGTTCACCCTGATCGTCTTCCTGGAGTTCGCGGGCATCGTGAACTCCGGCTGCACCTTCGGCCCCTCGGGCGTCATGTAGGTTATCGTCACGTCGGTCCGCGTATCATGCGGGTTCTGGACGAGCACGTAGTCGGTGAATCCCCAGGCGGTGGTGCCCTCGGCCAGGTAGTAATCGTAAGCGGGCACCGTGGTGCCTATGGACTCGTGCCCCTCCCTTCGCGAGTTCTTATACATCGCCCGCTCCGGTATCACCGGCCGGTTGGACGATATCATCACCGACGCG
>CAZAIS010000206.1:0-5372 GCA_964485255.1 uncultured Acidimicrobiales bacterium
CAGAACTCAGGAGCGGTTTCTAGCAGAGTTGGTGCGACAGGCTCTCAGGTCTAATAAGTTAAGTCTTCGTTCATGAGCGAAGGCTGAGCGAGTAGTTTCAGGCACAACGGCAGGAGGGGTGCGGAGGCGCGCGCCCGGGAGGCACTGGGATGAGCAAGGTTACTTCTATGGCGCAGGCCGTCTCGGAGAACGTCCGGGACGGGGACTTCCTCTTCATCGGTGGATACATCTGCAGGACTCCGTTCGGAGCTGTCCACGAGATCATACGACAGGGGAAAAAGGATCTCACGATCACCCGGAGCAACGCGGCGGACGACTTCGACATGCTGATCGGCTCAGGCGCGGTGGCGCGCTTCATCGGCACGTTTCTGTCACTAGGGCTCTACGGACTCGGCAGGTGTTACAGGCGCGCGATGGAGCATGGAATCCCCAGGGAAATCGAAGTGGAAGAGTATACGAACCTCTCACTGCCGATGATGCTCATGGCGGGAGCCATGGGAATGCCTTTTGTGCCGGTCAAGGACATGATGGGCAGCGACCTGCTGAACGTGCGCTCTTTCATTGGGGAGGGCAAGTACAAGATCATCGATTCGCCGTTCGACGGCAGCCGCACCCTGCTGGTTCCGGCGCTGAAGCCTGACGTCGCGATCATTCACGTACAGCAGGCGGACGAAGAGGGCAACGCTCAGATGTGGGGCATCGGGGGCGATTGCCAGATGGGGGCGAACGCGGCCGGAAAGGTCATAGTATCGTGCGAACGGCTGGTGTCCCGCGAGGTGGTGGGAAAGGACCCGTCGCGCACGATAGTGCCCGCGTTCAAGGTGGCCGCCGTCATCGAGGAGCAGTTCTCGTCACATCCCGGGTATACACCCGGCTTCTATGACGTCGACCAGTCGTTCGGGTATCTCTACCAGCAGGCCTCGAATACCGTGGAGGGGTTTCATGCGTTTCTGGACGAGTGGGTTTTCGGGGTGGATGACCGCGCGGGCTACATCAATCATTACATAGAGCGTTTCGGCTACAAACAGTTCAACGATCTCCGGGCGGACTTCGACTACGGTTATCCGGCCAGCTACTCGTACTGAGATGAGCGAGCGGGCATTTTTCATTGGAAGGGCAAGAGCCGCGCCGTCACTGCGGCTCGACAGGAGGGGAGCATTGGACAGGCGAATGCAGATCAAGGTGCTGCTGCTGGGCATGGAATTTCTGGAGCGGCACCCCGCGTTGGTGCGTTTCTTCCTTCGTCCTCTTACGCGCCTGCCGTTCGTGTCAAGGAGGATGAAGGTGCTGCCCAGGGCGTTCGTGGGACATACGGCCTTCGAGATACACGACGTGGACCTGTCACGCGGTCGCATCGGGATAGGTGGTGTGGAAGAGATAATGTTCGGCTCAAAGGTGGTCGAGCAACTGCACTCGGTCCTGGCCTCAAGACTTGGCGAAGAAGAGAAGAACGCCGCGCTGTACGAGCTGGGTTTTAACCTCTGCAGGTGGGAGGTCGGCACTTCGCTTAGCGGCGGTGAATGGGCTCCCGGCGTCCTGGTGCCCCTGATCGCCAACAGCACGATAGTTGACGACATGCGCGGCGACGCCGACCTCGCGCGCTTTTTCACGAAGGTGATGGATACCGTGTCGCGGCTGATCACCGACGAGGGAGGGTGGGGACACCTCGAGTTTGACGTTGCGTCCAGCCCGATGCGCGTATCCCTCTCCAACTCGCAGGAGGCGGAGTGGCTCGGACCGTCGGACAAACCGGTGTGCGCGCTGTACACGGGTATCGTCGCCGGCTACACGAGCGCCATAAGCGGCGAAGAGCTCCGGGCTAAAGAGGTCGAATGCAGGGCGATGGGCGCGCCCAGGTGCGTGTTCGAGATCGAGAGGTAAGGCGGGGAAATGAGCGGAAGCGAGCGCGACTGGATAAAGCCCGAGCTCATGGCATGCTGCGGCGCCCGCGAGATCGCGGACGGCGACGTAGTCATCGTAGGCACGGGGTTCCCGATGATGTCCGCCGACATCGCCAGGCACACCCATGCGCCAGGGGCAGTGATGATGCAGGAGTCGGGCGTCCTGGACGCCAGGCCGAAGAGACCGCCCCTGTCCGTTGGCGATCCTTGCTTGAACCCCGGCGCGGCCATGATAGGCGGCCTGGTCAACGTGATGGGCATGTTCCTGCAGGCCGGCTGGGTGGACGTCGGGTTTCTCTCCGGAAGCCAGGTGGACAAGTACGGGAACATTAACACCACGGCAATCGGCGATTACGCCCGCCCCAGGAGCCGTCTGCCGGGAAGCGGCGGCGCGAACTCGATAGGCTCACTCGCGCGCAAGGTGCTGATAATCGCCCTGCATGATACGCGGAGGCTAGCCGAGCGGGTGGATTTCATAACGACGCCGGGGTACATCGACGGACCCGGCGCCCGCGAAAAATGCGGCCTGCCTGAGGATACCGGTCCTCAGGTGATAATAACGAACAAGGCCGTGATGCGGTTCGACCCTCGGACCAGGGAAGCTTACCTGGCTACATACCACCCCGATTGCTCGGTGGACGAGATCCTCGAGAACACGCCGTGGGACCTCAAGGTGGCCGATGACGTTTCCCCGACAGAGCCGCCGACGGAGGAGGAACTGCGCGTCATACGCGAGGTCATCGACCCCACGAGAATGATAAAGATATACGAGAGGCGGGGCTACGTGTAGCCCACGCTCGGTCCGGTGTGAAAAAGCGCCCAGAGCAAGTCAACGAAGGCTTTGCAGAGGAGGTATAGATGGATGAGACGAGACGCCTCGCGGAATTCTGCGCCGCGGTGGCGATTGAAGAGATGCCGCCGGCGATCGTCGAGAAGGCCAAGCTGTGCGTTCTCGATTACGTGGCGAACGTCTACGGCTCGCTCAGGCTCGAGGAGGTAGCGTCCGTGGTGGCCTACGTCAAGGCAATGGGATCGGAAGGGCCGTCCACCGCGCTCGCATGCCGGTTCAGCACCACCCCGCAGAACGCGGCCTTCGTCAACGGAGTACTCGCGGAGTCGATAGAGGCACAGGACGGAGTGAGGTTCGGCGGGAACCACCCGGTGTCCTCGGTGATACCGGCGGCATTGGCGGTCGGCGAACTGTACGAATGCAGCGGCCGCGACCTGATCGAAGCCATCGTCGCGGGTTACGAGACCGCGAACCGGGTGGCAGCCTCCGTGCACCCGTTTCTGACGCTATCGGGGTTTCTTCCGACCGGCGCGTGCGGGACGTTCGGCGCCGCGGTCGCGGCGGGCAGCATGATGGACCTCGATGGAAAGGGCATGCTCAACGCGCTCGGTAACGCAGGATACATGACCCCGGTGTCCATGGCCGAGGACTTGATGGCGGGATGCACGGTCAAGATCGTGCAGGGCGGCCAGGCGGCGAGCGCCGGCGTGACAGCCGCCGGGCTTGCGTCTCAGGGAATAACGGGGCATCCGCAGGCGCTGGAGGGCTCACAGCTCAACGGTGGATTCACGCGGATAACGCTGAATAACGTGGATCCCGTGATTTCCAGGATCACAGACAACCTCGGGGAAAGCTACTCGATCGCCGACGTATACTTCAAGCCTTTTACGAGTTGCCGCCACACGCACGGCGCGGCCCAGGCGACTCTCGAGCTCATGAAGGAGAACGGGTTCGGCGCCCCGGACGTGGAATCGGTGAAGGTTTACACCTATTTCGTCGCGAACGTCGCGACAGGCAAGGGTCTCCCGCGGGACGCAACGTTCGTTTCGGCACAGTTCTCGATACCGTATGTCGTCGCCGCCTGCCTGCTGGACGGAGAGATGGGGCCCGCTCAACTGACCGCCCGGAGAATAGGAGCTCCCGATATCGCGGGCCTCATGGGGCGCGTGACCGTCGAGGCCGAAGACCGGTTGAACGCCAAGTACCCGGACAAGACACCAAGCAGGGTGGAGATCCTGCTGAAGGACGGACGCAGGCTCGATCGCCAGGTGGACATTCCACTGGGCGACCCGAGGGTGCCCTTGGAAGCCGCCGAGATAGCAGAAAAGATCCTGCGCTTCGCCGGAGACGGCGACACGCAGAGGGCGAACAGGATCGCAGAGGTTGTGCGGCACCTGGAGAGCCTGGAATCGATCGCGGACCTGACCAACATCATCTGAGGAACGATCGCCGGAACATGCTGGCACCGCGCGAAAGCGCGCCCGCGCGCGGCGCGCGCGATACGATGAAAGGAAGGAACCGAAGTGGACTTCAACTTGACCGAGGAGCAGCAGTTGCTCATGAGCACGCTGCGCGAGATGGGCGAGAAGGAGAATTTCAAGGATCTCGCGGCGAAGGTGGACAAAACGGGAGAGTTCCCGTGGGAGCTGCTGCCCAAGTACGCCGACCTGGGGCTCCTGGGCATGACGCTGTCCACCGAGTACGGCGGGCAGGGACAGGGCGCGCTGACGGCCGTCCTGGCGATAGAAGAGCTGGCAAAATACAGCCCCATGATCGCCGCTCCGGTGTTCGAGTCCAACGTGGGCCCCGTCCGAGTCGTCGACCTGTTCGGCACGACCGAGCAAAAAGAGAAAATTGTGCGCGGGGTCATCAAGGGCGATCTCAGCGTTTCCGTATGCATGACCGAACCCGAGGCCGGCTGCGACCTGACCAACCTCAGCACGAACGTCGTCCCCGACGGTGAAGACTACATCCTGAACGGCCGCAAGGTCTTCATAACCGGCGGGGGAGAGGCGAGCCATTATTTGGTCTATACGCGCTTCGGGGACGTAACCGGTTACAAAGGCATAGGCGCGGTGCTCGCCGAGAAAGGCATGCCCGGATTTACGTTCGGTCCACAGGAGGACCTCATGGGCCTGCGGGGAATGCCGTCCTGCGACCTGATATTCGAGGACGTCAGGATCCCCAAGGAGAACGTGGTGCTCAAGCAGGGCGAGTTCAAGAATCTAATGACGACCTTCGACATAGAGCGTTGTGGGAACGCTGCCATGTGCCTGGGAGTCGCCGGCGGAGCGCTCGAGGAAGCGCGTCAGTACGCGACCCGCAGAGAGTGCTTCGGGCGCCCGATATGCGAGTTCCAGGACATGCAGTTCAGGGTAGTGGACATGGCGATGAAACTGGACGCGGCGCGCCTGCTCGTCTACCGGGCGGCGCAGAACGCAGGCGGCGGTCTGCCGTCCATATACGAGGCGTCGATGGCTAAGCTGTTCGCGAACGAGATGGTGGTCGAGGTCACCAGCAACGCCGCGCAGGTCTTCGGGGGCTACGGGTACTCCAAGGAGTTCCCGGTCGAGCGAATGGTTCGAGACGCGCGGGCATGGTGGGTCGCGGGTGGCACCACGTCGATGCTTCGCACGACGCTGGCGAGCGTGCTGTTCGCTCGCAGGTTCGACCAGAGAAAG
>CAZAIS010000207.1:0-5369 GCA_964485255.1 uncultured Acidimicrobiales bacterium
GGATACCCCCCTCGGGAAAGATAAGGGCCGTCCTGATATGCGCGGAGGGCAATCGAGACATTCTCGAGAGGCACCGGGGGCACCTGGTATCGCTCGCGGGGCTGTCGTCTGTCGAGTTCGCGGATACGGCGCCGGGGGAAGGTTTCGGCATGCGGGTGGTAGTCGAGGGCCTGGAGGCCTACCTGTCGTGGGAGCGCGGAGTGGACGCTGGCGAGGAAATCGACAGGCTGGCGCGCCGCCTCGCGAAGGTCGAGGTCGAGCTGGAGCGGACGATCTCCAAGCTCGAGAACGACGGGTTTGTCTCCAAGGCGCCCGGCGCGGTGGTCGAGAAAGAGCGGGCCAAGGAACGCGAGCTCACCGTCAAGCGCGCGAGGCTCGAGGAGCAGATAAACGCCCTTGGGGCGTCACGCTGAGGGCCGCGCCTGGCGCGTAGACGGGTGGCGAGGCGGGCCGGACCGCGGACCGGCGACGCGCGAGATGGAGGACCGTGAACTATTCTGGAGCTGTGGAATACCTGGACGAAAGGGTCGTGCTGGGCGTCAAGCCGACGCTGGACAGGATACGCGCGGCGTGCGCCCTCATGGGCGAGCCTCAGGACGGGTTCGATTCGATTCAGGTCACGGGTACGAACGGCAAGACCTCCGTCGCGAACATGATCGCTTCGATCCTGCGGTCGAGCGGCTTCCGGACGGGCCTGTTCACGTCCCCCCACCTCGAGACGGTCAGGGAGAGGATCTCCGTGAACGGTCGGCTCATCTCCGCGAGCCGGTTCGCGGAGACGATGTCGGACGTCGTCCCGGTCGTCGAGAAGGCCGAGGCGGAGCTTGGCGAGCGTCTCACCTACTTCGAGCTGGTGACGGCGATGTGTTTTCACTACTTCCGGCGGGAGCGCGTGGACGTGGCCGTGCTCGAAGTGGGCATGGGAGGCCGCTGGGACTCGACCAACGTGGTCGATTCCGAGGTGTGTGTCGTCACGAACGTTGACCTGGACCACACCGCCGAGCTGGGCAGCACCCGGGAAAAGATAGCAGCCGAAAAAGCGGGCATCATAGACGAGGGGGCTGTTGCGATCACGGCCGAGGTGTCGCGCGAGATACTCATGATCCTGGCCGGAAGGTGTCACGAGGTGGGGGCCGAGCTCAAGGTCTTCGGCAGGGATTTCAGGCTCGATTACCACCTGCCTTACCGTGTCGACGGGGAGCCGCCCGCGCAGTACATATCGATAAGGGGGCTTGAAGGGCGCGAGTTCAAGGATATAAAGCTTCCTATGCTGGGGAAGCACCAGGCCATCAACGCCGCGTGCGCGCTGGCGGCCGCCCAGGCGTACACCGATCCGCGGGAGCGCACCGACCAGGGTGTCTTCAGGCGGGCCCTGGAGTCCAGCAGCGTCCCGGGGAGGCTGGACGTCTTGAGCGAGCACCCGCTGGTGGTAGCGGACGGGGCGCACAACGTGCTGGGGGTCGACAGGCTGGCCGCCGCGCTCACCGGCGAGTTCGATTTCGACCGGCTGGTTGTAGCGGTATCTATCCTGGAGGACAAGGACTCGCGGGGGATGCTCAGGGTCCTGGGCGCTATTTCCGACGAGCTGATCCTGACCGAGAACCGCAGCGCGCGGTGCGTGAGCGCGAAGAGGATGGCGAATTTTTGCCGCATGGACGGCGTGGAATGCAGGGTGGAGCAGGACTTCGCCGCGGCGATGAAGAAGGCAATTGAGCTCGCCGGGAGAAGCGGCTTGGTCTGCGTTACCGGGTCCCTGTTCACCGTTTCGGAGGCGCGCATCTATTTCAGGCACCAGAGAGCATCGCGGGAGATGAGGCAGGACAGATAGGAGGAAGAGATGGGAATCGAGAAAACCCTCTTGATCATCAAGCCGGACGGCGTGTCCAGGGGGCTGGTGGGGGACATACTCACGCGCGTCGAGCGCAAGGGCTACAAGATAGAGGCGATCGAGGGTATCACCATAGACCGGGAACTGGCGGAGAAGCACTACGGAGAGCACAAGGGCAAGGGCTTTTACGACGACCTGATCGACTACATTACAAGCGGAATGTCCATTGTGGCCATCATAAACGGCGAGAACGCGATCGAGAACCTTCGCTTCCTGATGGGCGCCACCGACCCTCTCGACGCCACGCCTGGCTCGATAAGGGGGGCATACGCGACCAGCGTGACCCATAACATGGTCCACGGTTCCGACTCCTCCGAGAGCGCCGCGAGAGAAATAGCCCTCTTCTTCCCCGACGCTTGAATCCTGGGGGCAAGGTCTTTATTCCCGAGTCACCGGCGCTCTTTAATGAGGGGACCTCTTTCGACTCGAGAAAAGACCCGACCACCAGAAGTTGAATGTTGTTTGTGGTGGTTACTGTTCTTACTGTAAAGTTGTGTTAAAATTGCGAGTGACTTTGGATGCGTTATGTGCATAATCAGGTGCTGAGCTTGATGTAGCCGCACAAGCGTGGACGAAGCCGCGCAGTCAAGACAGGAGATAACCCGGATTGTCGTTGATATCTAGGATGCTGGGGGCAGGGTCCTTCGGCAAGGACATGGCGGTCGATCTAGGAACGGCGAACACCCTCGTGTACGTCAAGGGTGAGGGAATCGTCTTGAACGAACCGTCGGTCGTCGCCGTGAACACGATAACGAACGCCATCATCGCCGTAGGCGAAGAAGCCAAGCGCATGGTGGGTCGCACGCCCGCGCACATTGTGGCGATACGGCCGCTGAAGGACGGCGTAATCGCCGATTTCGACGTAACCGAGAAGATGCTTCGCTACTTCATCCAGAAGGTCCACCAGAGGCGGTCGCTCGCGCGTCCCAGGGTGGTAGTAGCCGTCCCGAGCGGGATAACCGGCGTCGAGCAGAGGGCCGTCGAGGAGGCGACGATCCAGGCCGGCGCGCGCGCGGCGTTTATCATCGAGGAACCGATGGCGGCCGCGATAGGCGCGGGACTCCCCATACACGAGCCCATCGGCAACATGGTCGTGGATATCGGAGGCGGAACGACAGAGGTCGCCGTAATATCCCTGGGAGGCATTGTGACGAGCCAGTCCCTGCGCGTCGGCGGTGACGAGATGGACGAGGCCATAATCAACTATATCAAGCGCGACTACCAGCTAATGATAGGCGAGCGTACCGCTGAAGCGCTCAAGCTGCAGATCGCTTCAGCCTTTGAGATGATAGACGATGAGGAGCTGGAGGACGAGATAAAAGGAAGAGACCTTGCTTCCGGGCTTCCCAAGACGGTGCTGGTGACCGCCGACGAGGTGAGGCAATCGATAGAGGAGCCCGTCAGCCAGGTCGTCCAGACCGTCAAGGATGCTCTGGACAGGACGCCTCCCGAGCTTGCGAGCGACATCATGGACGAAGGCATAATACTGGCGGGGGGCGGGGCGCTCCTCAGGGGATTGGAGGAGAGGATCCGTAACGAGACGGGAATGCCTGTCCACACGGCGAAGGACCCCCTGCTCTGCGTCGCCATGGGTTCCGGCAAGTGCCTGGAAGAGTTCGACATAATGAAGAAGGTGTTGATTTCGTCCGCTGGCCAGTAAGGGCCATCCGGATAAGCCATGCCTGCCGCTCCTAGAAGCAACAGAAATCGCATCATCCTGATTGTCATAATCATCATCTGCGTTACGGTTGTCACGCTGTACGTCAAGGAGAGCGACCAGGGTCCGCTTCATAAGATCCAGAACTTTTTCCTCGACCTGGTCTCCCCCGTATCGAACCTCTTCGCCAAGGTATTCCGGCCGATCAAGGACGGTGTCGTCAACCTGTTCCACCTGCCGTCGCTATCCAAGAGAAACGCCGACCTGCAGAAGAAGGTGGCTACCTTACAGAAGGATCAGATCGACTCCAAGGAGCTCGAGCAGCAGGTCGAGGAGCTCAAGCGGCTGCTTCGCTTCACCGAGACCCAGGCCGAGCTCGAGACGGTCGGGGCCGAAATAGTGGGGCAGTCTCCCAGTAACTGGGACAGGCTCATGATCATAAACCGCGGCGCGGGCAGCGGCGTCAAAAAGTACATGTCCGTCGTCACTGACGAGGGGCTCGTGGGAAGGGTGATATCGGCGGGCTCGCGTTCCGCGGTGGTCCAGTTGATCACCGATTCCCGCTCGTCCATCGGGGCCAGGGACCAGCGGTCCCGCGAGACGGGCATAGTAGTGGGCAGGAACACCGGCACGATCCGCTTCACGCCGATGATGGAGGACGCGAGCCTGGCCGTGGGAGACATCATGGAGACAAGCGGCCTCGGCGGGACGTGTCCACCCGGCATACCGATCGGCAGGATTGCGAAGATCGCCAAGCGATCGGGAGGCATGACTCGCTACATAGAGGTGAAGCCCTACGTGAGCTTCTCGAAGCTGAGCCAGGTGCTGGTGATAATCACGCCGGAACCGGAGTCGACCATTTTGAAGGAGGCGCTGTGAGCCGGAACCGCCAGATCTTCCTGGGGGTCAGCGTGGTGCTCGCGTTCGTGCTCCAGCTCGCCGTTTTTCCCCAGTTCAAGCTGCTCGGCGTGCAGCCCGACCTGATACTCGTCGTGGCCGTGGTGGTCGCGGTTCAGGAGGGGCCGGTCCCCGGCGCGGTCGTCGGTTTCGCCGGAGGGATGCTGCAGGACATAGCGAGCCCACAGGTGATGGGCACAAGCGCCCTGACCAAGACGCTCGCCGCGTTCTTCGCCGGGATGATGAAGGACTTCTTTATGACGTACTCGATCCTTCTGCCCGTAATCCTGGTATTTCTCGCGACCATATTCGAGATGTCAATGCACCAGGGCGTACTGGTGATGCTTGGCCAGGAACCCCGGCCGCCTTTCAAGGTCGGAACGGTTTTCGCGTCATCCCTCTACAACGTCCTGGCGGTGCTGCTGGTATACCCGTTCATGCGCCGGTTCAAGTTCCCGCAGAAGGATGAGTCGGCCATCATCTCGAAACCCAGAAGGGCCTGACATGGGTGGTGTTGCAGAACGGTGAAATGGCTCAAGAGGGCCGGCCTGAGAATCAGGCCGGATGAGACGACCTACAAGAGGCCCGATACTGCGCAGGAGGATTTCCAGCGGAGGGTCGCGATCCTTGGAATGATAATCCTCGCGGCTTTCGCCGTCCTGTTCGCCCGCCTCTGGTTCATGCAGATAGTAAGCGGCAACGATTACCGCAAGCAGGCCGAGGGCAACCGCATCCGGGAGATTTCCATAGAGGCCCCCCGCGGAAGGATACTGGATCGGCACGGCAGGGTGATCGTGAAAAACCGCCAGGCCCTTACGATCTCGGTGATCCCGGCGGAAATGGGTGACCAGAAGACGGTTGTCATAGGAAGGCTCTCGAGGTTGCTGGGGCTCGGCGAGAAAGAGATCCTCAACAAGATAGAAAAAT
>CAZAIS010000208.1:0-5357 GCA_964485255.1 uncultured Acidimicrobiales bacterium
CCAGTGGTGTAGGGTGGTCGTAGACGATATCGTTCGTGTCGAAAGGCACGTCCGACTTCCTGCACCAGTAAGAAGGAATCACTATTGTGGCGCGCAAGGCTCCTCCCTCCGCTCGACGTCACTTGCAGCCAGCGATATCACGTATTGCCTCGATTACGGCGCGGTTCTGCGCCGGTGTCCCTATCGTGAGCCGTATAAAGCCGGGGTAGCCCAGCGCCGCGCCGTCCCGCACGATTATTCCCCGCTCCAGCAAGCGCCCCGGCAGGGAATCCACAACGTGCCCGTACTTGAAGAGGATGAAGTTCGCCTGCGTCGGTACCGGCTCGAGCCCCAGCGCCGACAGCTCCCTGGCAAGGTACTTCTTCCCCTCGGCGTTGACGCGCCTGCTGTACTCCAGGTGCGCCTCGTCGTCGAGCGCCGCCAACGCGGCGACCTGTGCCAGGCGGTTCACGTTGAACGGAGGGCGCACCTTTTCCAGGTACGTTATCACCCGGGGGTCCGCGATGCCGTAACCGACCCTCAGGCCCGCAAGGCCGTAGCACTTCGAGAACGTCCTGAGCACCAGCAGGTTCGGGTTGTCCTCGATATAGGGAATGCTCTGGGGATACTCCGGGTCGTCTACGTACTCAAAGTACGCCTCGTCCCAGACCAGCAGCACCTCCCGCGGCAACCGCTCGAGGGCATTCTCCAGGTCCTCCCTGGAGCAGATCGTCCCGGTGGGATTGTGGGGCGTCCCAACGAAGAACCCGCGCGTCTTCTCGTCGACCAGGTCGAGCATCACGTCGATCTCGTGCTTGTGCTCCGAGAGCGGAGCGTAGACGAGCCTCGCCCCCACCGTCGCGCCCGAAAGGAAATACGAGGAGAAGGTCGGGTCGCCCATTACGGCCCCGTCACCGGGATTGAAGAACGCGAAGAAAATCAGGTCAATGAGCTCGTCGGTGCCGTTGGTGAAGATCAGGCGCTCCGGGTCCACGCCCAGCCTGCCGGCCACCTTCTCCCGCAGCAGGGTGCAGGCTCCATCCGGATAAAGGTTAACGTCCTCCAGCGCGAGGCGCATCGCCTCCACGGCGAGCGGTGACGCACCGATCGGGTTCTCGTTGGAAGCGAGCTTGATAACGTCTTCAACGCCGTAGCGCCTCTTCACGTCGTCGGCGTCAAGGCCCGGGCTGTACACGGGCAGGTCTTTTATTTCCGGGCGGGCTATTCTTTCTAAATCCATGCCAAGTGAGCCCTCAGCGGCCCTCGAGTTCCTCCCTCATGATGCTTTCGTTTGCCTCCTGTAACAGGATCGATCCTTCGTCCCCGTGCTCGGGGTAAGAAGCCATGCCGATCTCCAGGTTAACGTCCGCGTAGCTCTCCCCCATCGAGCCCACGTACTCGAGCACCTGTTCCCTCAGCCTCTCCGAGGCCCGGTCGGCGTCCTCCGGCCGCGTCTCCGGCATGAGTATCGAGAACTTGCCGTCCTCGACACGGGCGAGTATGTCTGAGGCGCGCGAGTTGCGCCTCAGCACCCGCGCCACCGCCCTCATCAGTTCGTTGTCCTCCTCCGAGGAAGGCTCGAACGCGGAATCGACGTGAATCAACACCACGGTAACGTCGCGCAGGTAGCGCTCCGACCTCTTGACCTCCTCCTCCAGCCGGGTCATGAAATAGAGCGAGTTGAACACTCCGGTCAGCTCGTCCCTCAAAGGGTCCATCACGTCCATCGTCGGCTCGCGGGTCTGGTACGCCTGCACGGTGGCCTGAAGGAGGTTGTTCAAGCACTGGCAGACCCGCTTTTCGGTCGCGAAATCGTGCTCACGCTCCTGCCGCGCGCGGCGCTGTTCCCAGAACACGTCTCTGAGGAGTATGTGCTCCTGCATGACCTTCTCGATGGGGACCTTCCCTTTACGCCTGTGAACCCCCTGCTCGCCCGCCATCCTGTACACCGCGCCGTAAGGCAGGAACTCCTGGATGTAGAGTTCATCCTCGACGCAGCACTGCAGGCCGCTGTAGAGCACCTCCACGGCCTTCTCGGTATGCTCGTCCCAGAGTTCCGCGTCGTTCTCCTTCTCCAGGCCTTTCCGGTAGGCCTCGACCATCTTCTTGACGTTCCTTCCAGATGAAAACGAGCTCATGTCACCAGCCTGCGACTTGCGCGGGTCGCCCGTGCCGCCCCGCTTGCTCTGAGGGGTCGTCCGGTATTCTATAATATCCCTCTGCGACTGTTAAAGAAAAGAAACGCGCCCGGCGGGCGCTTCTTGCGGGAGGATGGCATGCGCGATGAGTCGCTCTCGGCGGTTGACGTGGGGGGCACTTTTACGGACCTGCTGGCGGCTCGTGACGGCAAGCTCACGGCCCTCAAGGTTCCTTCAGTGCCCGGCGCCCCGGAGCGCGCTGTGATCGAGGCTCTGTCGCTGGCCGGCTTCGGGGGATGCCCGATCGTTCACGGCTCCACGGTCGCCACCAACGCCGTGCTGGAAAGGAAAGGCGCGAGGACCGCTTTCATAGCCACCAGGGGATTCGGGGACATCCTGGAGATCGGCAGGCAGGAGAGAGCCGGCCTCTACCGCCTGCTCGCCGAGAAACACCAACCGCTCGTCGGCCGCGACATGCGCTTCGAGGCACGGGAGCGGGTGTTGCCGGGCGGCGAAGTGCTGGAGCGCCTGAGTCGCGCCGAGGCCCGAAGGATCGCCCGGCTGTGCGCCGCAAAGGGCGCCGTCTCCGCGGCGGTGTGCCTCCTTTTCTCTTTCGACAACCCTTCTCACGAAGTCATGCTGGCCGAAGAACTGGAGAAGCTCGGGATAGACGCCTCCGTGTCCAGCTTCGTTCTGCCTGAGTACAGGGAGTACGAGCGGGCGAGCACCACCGCGATCAACGCATACGTCTCCCCCGTCATCGCCGGGTACCTCTCCCGCCTCGAGTCGGCGCTTTCTCCGGGCGCCGGCGTCCGCCTCATGCACTCCGCCGGCGGCACCACATCCATCGCCATGGCCAGGCGCAGGGCCGCGGACCTGGTGCTCAGCGGCCCGGCGGGCGGCGTCGTGGCCACCCGGTGGCTGGCCGGCTCTCTCGGAGAAAGCGACGTTATCAGCTTCGACATGGGCGGGACGTCAACGGACGTATCGCTGGTGAGCGGGGGGACCTTGAGCGTTACCCGCTCCACCCGCGTCGGCGGGCTCCCGGTTGCGCTTCCCATGATCGATATAAACACGATCGGGGCCGGAGGGGGTTCCATCGCCCGCCTCGACCGCGCCGGCGTACTGAAGGTGGGGCCGGAAAGCGCCGGCGCCGACCCGGGCCCGGCGTGCTACGGAAAGGGAAACCTCCCCACCGTGACGGACGCGAACGTAGTGCTCGGCCGCCTGGAGCCGTCGTGGTTTCTCGGCGGTCGAATGCCCCTTTTCCCGGAGAGGAGCAGGACCGCGTTCTCGTCCCTTGCCGGGAAAAACCGCGTCCCCTCGGCCGCCCTCGCGGCGCTGGACGTGGCACTCTCGCACATGGAGGCCGCCGTAAAGGAGGTCAGCATCGAGAAGGGGCACGATCCCCGCGGATCCGCTCTGGTCGCCTTCGGGGGAGCTGGTCCGATGCACGCCTGCGAGCTGGCCTCGCGGCTGGAGATTCCCAGGGTCATCGTCCCGGTCCACCCGGGTCTCTTCTCGAGCATGGGGATGCTTCTCGCCGACGCGGGACGCGACTACACGCGCACCGTGCTCCGGCGCCTCGAGCCCGGGTGCGCTGAAGCCCTCGCGCGGGCATTCAAGGAGATGGAGGAACTCGCAATCCGTGAGATGGCCGCCGATGGTTTCGGGCGCTCGAAGCTGCGCTTGTGCAGGAGCCTGGGCATGCGGTACAGAGGCCAGTCCCACGAGATCGAGGTGTTCGTGCCACGGCTGAGCCAGCGAGCAATCCTGAAGCACTTCGAGGAAGCCTACCACGCCTCGTACGGCTACCTCAGGGAAAATGGAAAGATCGAGGTCGTGAACGCGAGGCTCGGCTGCCGTGCGCCCCGACCGGAGGTGCCGTTGCCACGGTTTCCCCGTGGCCGCGCTCCCGCGCGGGCGCTCGGGAAGCGCCCGATGCACTTCGGCACGCGCTGGACCCCGGGAAAGGTCTACTCCCGGTGGGATATCGCCGGAGGCCCCGCGATCGAAGGTCCCGCGCTCGTCGTCCAGGAGGACACCACGACCGTCATACCCCCCGGGTGGAGCGGCGCGACCGACATAATGGGCAACCTGGAGCTGGGGGCCTCTCGATGAAGAACGACGACTTCACCCTGGAGGTCTTCCGCAACGCCGTCGCCTCCGTGGCCGCCGAGATGGGAGCCGCGCTGCACAGGACCGCCTTCTCGCCGAACATCAAGGAGCGGCGGGATCACTCCTGCGCGGTCTTCGACCCCGCCGGCAGGCTGGTGGCCCAGGCGGAGCATATCCCCGTGCACCTCGGCGCGATGCCGGAGGGCGTGCGCGCCGTCCTGGACTCAATCGAGCTCGAGCCCGGGGACGTCGCCCTGCTCAACGATCCGTTCGCCGGCGGCACCCACCTTCCCGACATATCCCTGGTATCAGGTGTCTTTTCCGGCGGAAAGCTCGCCGGGATCCTCGCGAGCAGGGCGCACCACTCCGACGTCGGCGGCCTGGCCGCCGGATCGCTTTCGCTGTCTCGCGAGATTTACCAGGAGGGACTGGTGCTCCCACCGGTGCTCCTGAAAGCCCGCGGCGTATACAGGAAAGACATCGAGGCCGTCATCTGCGCGAACTCACGCAGCCCGGTGGAGCGCGGCGGCGACCTTCAGGCGCAGGTCGGCGCCCACGCCGTTGGAGAGCGAAGGATGGAGGCCCTCCTCGAGAAGTACGGCCCCAAAGGCCTGATGCGTCGCTTCCGTGACCTGATGGAGTACTCCGACCGTCTGACAAGGCTCGCGCTCGCCGGCGTGCCCGAGGGGACGTACCGGTTCACCGATTACCTCGACGATGACGGCTTCGGGCACGACGGCATCCCGATCAGCGTCGGCGTGACCGTGGGCGGCGGCCGCGCGATCATCGACTTCTCGGGAACGTCCCCCGCCGTGGAAGGACCATTCAACTGCCCCCGGGCCGTGACGCTATCGGCCACCTACTACGTCTTCAGGTGCCTGCTCGGCTGGGACATCCCCGCCAATGACGGCGCCACCCGTGCGCTCGAGCTCATTGTTCCCGAGGGGTGCCTGCTGGACGCGAGGCGTCCTTACGCCGTAGCGGGAGGCAACGTGGAGACTTCCCAGAGGATAGTGGACGCGATCCTTGGGGCGATGGCGGCGGCGCTGCCCGAGAGCGTCCCCGCCGCGAGCTATGGAACGATGAGCAACCTCGCCATCGGGTCCATACCGGGCTCCCGGC
>CAZAIS010000209.1:0-5349 GCA_964485255.1 uncultured Acidimicrobiales bacterium
AGGAGGACAAGGACGGTCGCCTCATCCTCTCCAAGAAGCGCGCCCAGTACGAGCGCGCGTGGGGAAACATAGAGCGCATCAAGGACGAGGACGGCATCGTCGAGGGAGAGGTAATCGAGGTAGTCAAGGGCGGCCTGATACTGGACATAGGCCTGCGCGGGTTCCTGCCGGCTTCCCTGGTGGACATGAGACGTGTCAAGGACCTCAACCAGTTCCTCGGAAGGATGCTGGAGGCTAAGATCATTGAGCTGGACAAGAACCGGAACAACGTCGTGCTTTCGAGGCGCGCCTACCTGGAGAAGCAGAAGTCCACTGAGCGCAAGGAGTTCCTCGAGAGTCTCGAGAAGGGGACCAAGCGCAACGGAAGCGTCTCGAGCATCGTCAACTTCGGCGCCTTCGTAGACCTGGGCGGGGTGGACGGCCTGATCCATATCTCCGAGCTTTCCTGGAGCCACGTCGATCATCCGTCGGAGGTCCTGGCCGTGGGAGACGAGGTCGACGTCGAGATCCTCGACGTGGACCTGGAGCGGGAGCGTGTTTCCCTTTCCCTCAAAAAGGCGCAGGAGGACCCCTGGGAGAAGCTGGCCAAGGAACAGCCCGCCGGTTCAACGGTGCACGGCAGGGTCACCAAGCTCGTCCCGTTCGGGGCATTCGTCGAAATAGCTCCAGGTGTCGAGGGCCTGGTGCACATATCGGAGCTGGCCTGGGAGCACATCGAGTTTCCCGAGGAGGTCGTGTCCGTCGGCGAGGAGGTGGACGCGAAGATTATCGATATCGACCTCGACAGGCGAAGGATCTCGCTGAGCCTGAAGCAGTTGTCTGCTCCCGGCGAGCAGGATTACCGCTACGAGGAATCCTCGGGCGCGGAGCCTGAGCTGGTTGACGCCGTGGAGTACGAGGAAAGCGTGTCCGATGTTCCCGAGAACGCCGGGTCCGTGGAAGCGCCGGTCGGCATGGCACAAATAGCGTCCGAGGCCGCGGAGATAGCGGCCGAGGTCGAGGTGATAGAGGCCAACGTTACCACTACCGACTACGAGACGGTGCCCGGTGGCGCGACCGAGGCGGAGGCCGAGCAGGCCGCCGTAGAGGAGGCCGTAGAGGAGACCGTTCAAGAAGCGGCCGCGGAAGCGGTGATCGAAGCCGAAGGAGAGACCGTGGCCGCACAAGAGCCGGCGCAAACCAACTCCGGGGAAATTGAAGAGCCTTCCTCGCCAGGAGATGTGTCCGGGGCCGTTGAAGCGGAAGCTCCCGGGGAGCCGGTGGAGGGCGGAGGCGAGGACGGGTCGCTCGAGTCGATACTCGCCGATATGAAGCGCAAGGGCCAGCAGGAGTAAGCTTGGGCCATCCCGAGTTCTGGGGCCCGGCGGGTGATCGACTGATCGTAGTCGGGCTAACCGGGGGGATCGCTTCAGGCAAGACCGAAGTGGACAGGGAGTTTGAGCGTCTTGGAGCTTTCGTGGTCGACGCCGACGCCGTGGCACGGGACGTGGTAGAACCCGGTACGCCCACCTTCGAGGCGATCGTCCGCGAGTTCGGAAAAGGCATCCTTGGCGACGGGGGCGCCATTGACAGGGCCGCGCTGGCCGAGATCGTGTTCGCCGACGAAGAAAAGAGAGCGCTACTCAACAGCTTGACACATCCGGCGGTATTCCAGGAAATGGCGCGGCGCGTCGCTGAATACGACGCGGGGCGAGCCGGGGACAGCGTTGCCGCGGTGATACTGGACGCGGCCCTGATAGTTGACGCGGGAGTTGGTGGGCTTTTCGACATGCTCATCGTCGTAACCGCGGACGAGGAATCGAGGGTCCGTAGACTCGTCGAGAACCGCGGAATGAGCGAGGACGAGGCCCGGGGCCGGATCGCGGCTCAAGTCCCCGAAACCCGCAGGATAGAGATGGCGAGCCTTAGAATCGCGAATGACGGTACCATCGAGGAGTTGCGCGAGCGCGTCTCGGAAGTCTGGCGTGAGATAGAGAGACGGGCGGCGGCGGGTTACCCCTGAGCGGGCTCCGCTTCCTCTTCGATGCTGCCCAGGAACGGGTACATCATGCGCAGCCGGTATTCGATCTCCTTGTCGATATCTTCCATGTTGAGCTCGTAGACAGGGCAGCCCATCTGCAGGCACAGCATCATGCTGCGGGAGCCCCGGGGGTTGGATATCTCCCAACACTTCCTGGTCTCCAGGTACGCCTTGCAGTTGAGGTACTGCGCGGCGGAGCACTTCTTTATGTCCCAGCAATTCACGGAGTCTGTCATAAGGACAAGTTAGCATGAGCGTACATGCCGGTCAAACAGGAAGCGGAGGGCTGCTCGTTGAAGCTCCGGGCCCCAGGCTATAAAATCATGTGGAGGGGTTCTGCCCGACGGCGGGATTCCTCTTTTTACGGTAACAGGCAGGGGTGAAGTCTTGCCGGAGTTGAAGCTTCGGACCATGTTCAGGCCGCAGGGGGACCAGCCCGCGGCGATCGGGAGCCTCATCGAGGGGATCGAGGCGCGAGAGCGGTTCCAGGTCCTGTTGGGGGTGACCGGTTCGGGGAAGACGTTCACCATGGCCAGCGTCATGGAAGCGGTCGGCCGACCGGCGCTGGTGCTCGCCCCGAACAAGACTCTCGCGGCGCAACTGTACTCCGAGTTTCGAGAATTCTTCCCCGACAACGCCGTCGAGTACTTCGTCAGCTACTACGACTATTACCAGCCGGAGGCCTACATACCGAGCACCGATACCTACATAGAGAAAGACTCGTCGATAAACGATGAGGTGGACAGGCTGAGGCACGGGGCGACCAGCGCGCTTCTGTCACGAAAAGACGTCATCATCGTCGCGTCAGTCTCGTGCATTTACGGTCTGGGGTCCCCCGACGAGTACTTGAACAGGATGGTTCAGGTCGAGCTCGGCGGGGAGTACGACAGGGAAGACCTCGTTCGAAGGCTCGTGGACATACACTACGAGCGCAACGACCTTGCGCCCGACAGGGGCAAGTTCCGGGTGAGGGGCGATGTCATCGACATCTACCCCGCCTACTGGGAAGAGGCCGCCGTGCGTATCGACATGTTCGGTGACACCGTTGAGAGCATCAAGCAGGTGGATCCGCTCACGGGCGAGGTGCTGGCCGACCTGGAGCGAACCGTTATCTGGCCCGCGACACATTTCCTCACGCCCTCGGACAAGCTCGATGACGCCATCGCGGGCATAGAGGCGGAGCTCGAGGAGCGACTCCACGTCCTCAGGTCCCAGGGCAAGCTCCTGGAGGAGCAGAGGCTGCGCATGAGGACGTCGTACGACCTGGACATGCTTCGCGAGACGGGTTACTGCCACGGCATCGAGAACTACTCGCGGCACCTGTCGGGAAGGGCGCAGGGCGAAGCGCCCTACACTCTAATCGATTTCTTCGGGGATGACATGCTCACCTTCATTGACGAATCACATATCACCGTGCCCCAGCTCTCGGGCATGCTCAACGGTGATCGTGCCCGGAAAGAAACGCTGGTGGAGCACGGTTTCAGGCTTCCCTCCGCGCTCGACAACAGGCCTCTATCGCGCGAGGAGTTCTTCGAGAAGGTCGGACAGGTCGTATTTGTGAGCGCCACTCCCGCCGTATGGGAGATGGAGAGGAGCGGGCGCGTCGCCGAGCAGATAATCAGACCCACCGGCCTGGTGGACCCGGCGGTCGAAATCCGCCCGGCCGAAGGCCAGGTGGACGACTTGCTCTCGGAGATTCAGGAACGCGTCGCCAGGCGGGAGCGGGTCCTGGTGACAACGCTCACCAAGAAGATGTCGGAAACCCTCTCGGAGTACCTTGAGGAGATGGGCGTGAAGGCCCGCTACCTCCACTCGGAAATTGGAACCGTGGAACGTGTCGAAATCCTGCGTGACCTGCGCTCGGGGGTGTTCGACGTGCTGGTCGGCATCAACCTGCTCAGGGAGGGGCTCGACCTGCCGGAGGTGTCTCTGGTGGCGATACTGGACGCCGACAAGCAGGGGTTTCTCAGGAGCGAGCGCAGCCTCGTTCAGACCATGGGGCGCGCCAGCAGGAACGCGTCGGGCACGGTGATACTCTACGCGCAGGAGACTTCGCAGGCCATGGCCGGGGCGATAGAAGAGACCCGCCGCAGGAGGAGGCGCCAGGTCGCCTACAACGAGAAACACGGGATAAGCCCCAGGACCATCCAGAAGGAGGTCCGCGACATACTCCAGGTCACGATGGAGGCGGCCGGTCCCGTTGAGGACCCCGTGGAACGGGCCAGGAGCATGACGCCGGAGCAGCTCCAGAGGCTCCTGTTGAACATGGAAGAGGAGATGCGCCTGCTGGCAGAGGAGCTGCGCTTCGAGGACGCGGCGCGCCTGCGTGACCGGATCAAGCTTATAAGCGAGGAACTGTTGCCCGGTGAGTGACGAATTTATCAGGATCAGAGGGGCCAGAGAGCACAACCTCAAGAACGTAAGGCTCGATCTGCCCCGCAACAAGATGATAGTGATGACGGGTATCAGCGGCTCGGGGAAGTCTTCCCTTGCCTTCGACACCATATACGCCGAGGGCCAGCGCAGGTACGTGGAGTCCCTGTCGTCCTACGCGCGGCAGTTCCTCGGCCAGCTCGACAAGCCGGACGTGGACCTGATCGAGGGGCTGTCGCCGGCGATTTCCATAGACCAGAAGGCTGGGACCTCGAATCCGCGCTCGACGGTGGGAACCGTGACGGAGATCCACGACTATCTCCGAGTCCTGTATGCCCGGATCGGGCAGGTCTACTGCTACCGGTGCGGCAGGCCCGTCTCGCGTCAGTCGCCGGAGCAGATCACCGACCGCGTGATGGAAATGGAAGATGGTCTCAAGGTCATGGTATTGGCGCCGCTCGTCCGCGGCCGGAAGGGCGAACACGCGGCCGTTTTCGAGAACCTAAGGCACCGGGGATACGTCAGGGTGCTTGTTGACGGCGAATTAATCGACCTCTCCGAGGAGATATCCCTCGACAAGAACAGGAAACACGAGGTCATGGCTGTAGTGGACCGTCTCGTTCTCAAGGAGGGGGCCCGCAGCAGGGTGGCAGAGTCCGTGGAGGCCGCCCTACATCTCGGGGAGGGGATGGTCGCGTTGCAGGGAGAGGACGGAGAGAGGGCCGTTTTCTCCGAGGAGTTCGCATGCGTTCACTGCGCCGTATCGTTCCCGGAATTATCACCCAGGATGTTTTCCTTCAACAGCCCCTACGGGGCCTGCAAGGTCTGCGGCGGCCTCGGATTCAGGCAGGAGATCGACCGGGACCTGGTAATCCCGGACGTGTCCAGGCCGCTTATCGAAGGCGCGATCGCTCCATGGGAGGCGGCCACTCAGACGCATTTCTACGGCATGCTGG
>CAZAIS010000210.1:0-5314 GCA_964485255.1 uncultured Acidimicrobiales bacterium
CGCGACCAGTTCGGCGAAACCGTTGTCGAGATCATCGACGGGGTCACCAAGCTGGAGCGCTTCAAGTTCGGCTCTCGCGAGGAGCAGCAGGCCGAGAACATGCGTAAGATGCTTATCGCGATGGCCCGCGACGTGCGCGTCATTCTCATCAAGCTGGCCGACCGCCTCCACAACATGGAGACAATCGAGGCGATACCCACCGCCAGGCGGCGCGAGATAGCGCAGGAGACGCTCGACATCTACGCGCCCCTGGCGCACCGCTTCGGGATATCCCAGATAAAGTGGCGCCTGGAGGACCTCTCCTTCGAGGTGCTGCACCCCAAGCGTTACGAGCAGATACGCCGCATGGTCACCGAGCGCAGAGCCGAGCGCGAGAAGTACATGCAACAGGTCTCGGATCAGATCGCGGGCGAGCTCAGGAAGCACAGGATCAAAGCCGACGTCTCCGGGCGCGTCAAGCACTTCTACAGCATCTACGAAAAGATGGTGAACCGCGGGATCGAGTTCGACGAGATAATGGACCTTTCCGCCGTCAGGGTCCTGGTCGACTCGGTGAGAGACTGCTACGCGGCCCTTGGCTTGATCCACGCGATGTGGATGCCGGTTCCGGGGCGGTTCAAGGACTACATCGCGATGCCGAAGCTCAACATGTACCGGTCGCTTCACACGGTGGTGATAGCGCTGGAGGGCCGGCCGCTCGAGATCCAGATACGGACCGGGGAGATGCACCGCACGGCGGAGTACGGTATCGCCGCTCACTGGCTCTACAAGGAGCGCTCGCGCCGCGACCAGGGTGGCCGGGCCTGGCTCAAGCAGGTCATGGAATGGCAGCAGGAGATGCGCGACCCGACGGAATTCATGAAGAACCTGAAGGTCGATCTCTTCCAGGACGAGGTCTTCGTCTTCTCCCCGAAGGGAAAGCTCCAGGCCCTCCAGGCCGGATCGACGCCCATCGACTTCGCCTACAGCATTCACACCGAGGTGGGGCACCGCTGCGTGGGAGCCAAGGTCAACGGGAAGATGGTCCCGCTGTCCTACCGTCTTCAGAACGGGGACATTGTCGAGATCATGACTTCCAAGAACGCCTCGGGACCGAGCCAGGACTGGCTGAGCATAGTGGAGACGTCGCGCGCCAGGAACAAAATCCGCCAGTGGTTCTCCAGGGAGCGGCGCGAGGACGAGCGTCACGAGGGCAAGGAAGCCCTCGACAGGGCGATGCGCAAGAGGGGGGTCCCGTTCCAGCGAAGAGAAGTGGCGCGGATACTGACCCAGCTTGCCTCGGAGATGCACCTGGTGAGCATCGAGGATCTCTACAGGGAGATAGGCGCCGGCCACGCGTCCGCGAACGTAATGGCCAACAAGGTCGCCCAGTACCTGGGCGAGGAGAAGAAGCCGGTCATCGTGCCGGAGCGCGAATCCGTCCCCACGCCCAGGCCGGAGGCATCGGACGCGGACGACGCCCGGTTGAGCCAGCGCATCAGGGTCCACGGCATCGACAACGCGCTGATACAGGTGGCGCACTGCTGCTACCCTTCACCGGGCGAGCCCATCGTCGGCTTCGTGACGAGAGGAAGGGGCGTCTCCGTGCACCGCAAGGACTGCGCGAACGTCAACGACCTGGCGCGCGAGTCCGACAGGCTCATCGAGGTCACATGGGAGAAGGAATCCTCAAGGGTCAGGATGATCGAGATATGTGTCGAGGCCTGGGATCGACCGAAGCTCGTTCGAGACATCACCACCGTCCTGGGGGACCAGGGCGTCAACATTCTCTCAGCGTCGTTCGCGGCCGATTCGATGAACATGTCCAGGAGCAACTTCGTTTTTGAGATCGGCTCCAACGTCCATCTCGAGGACATTCTCAAGGACCTCAAGCGCCTGGATTCCGTAATAGACGTCTATGAGGTCGGCGCCGGCGAAGAGACCGCGGGTTCCACGTAGCGTGGGCCCGCAGGGGGGCGATTCCCGCGAGAGCCGTAATCCAGAGGGTCAGAAGCTGTAGCGTGGAGGTCGGCGACGAGGTTCTCTCCAGGACGGGCCGGGGCCTGCTGGTGCTCCTGGGCGTGGCCAGAGGCGACTCCGGCGAAGATATTGACCACCTGGCCGAAAAGGTTCTGAACCTGCGCATATTCCCCGACGCGGACGGCAGGATGAGCCTCTCCGTTCTTGACATCCATGGCGACGTCACGGTAGTGAGCCAGTTCACCCTTCTCGCGGACACCCGCAGGGGAAGGCGCCCCTCCTTCACCGGCGCCGAGGAGCCTGCCGCGGCGGAAATAATGTACGAGCGGTTTGTCGAACGAATTCGCGGCGGGGGCCTGAAGGTGGGCACCGGGGCCTTCGGCGAAATGATGCTCGTCACCCTCGAGAACGATGGCCCCGTCACCATCCTGCTCGACACTTAACTTTTGGGGGTCAAGTCTGATTTGTTAAGTCGTTGGCCCTCGAGCACGGCAGCAAGCTGCGACTAAACAAATCAGACTTGACCCCCAAGAGTTAAGGACATTGGCTTAGTGCTATTATTTGATGGTTGTTTCAGAGGGATGGGCTCATGGGTAGACTGATCGTGGAAAAACTGCAGGTGGGAATGCTCGGCACCAACTGCTATCTGGTTATGGACGGCGGGAGCATGGAGGGCCTGGTGATAGATCCCGGGGGCGAGTCGCGAAAGGTAGTGAGCGCGGTCCGAAGTATGGGAATGAAATGCAGGGCGATCCTTTGCACGCACGGCCATGTGGACCACGTGGGCGCGGCCGGCAAGGTCGCCGAAGCCCTTGATGCCCCCGTGATGATCTCCAGGGAGGACTCGGCGACCCTCGAGGGCGTTGGCAGGGGACTGGGAGGAAAGCTGGGCTCGGTCGTGGTCTCCCGGCCGAAGCGCGATACGGTCGAGCACCTGGAGCCGGACCAGGCTATCGAGTTCGGATCGCACGAGGCCCGGGTCGTGCCCACCCCGGGCCATACGCCTGGGTCGATGAGCTTCATCATCGGCGAAGCGGTCTTCTGCGGCGACCTCGTGTTCCAGGGTTCGATCGGGCGCACGGACCTCAGGGGCGGCTCGCTCGACCGGCTGCTTGAATCGGTCCGGGAGCAGATATGGCCTCTACCCGACGGTACGACGATATACCCCGGGCACGGCCCCGCCACGACCGTTCGAGCCGAGAAGCGGTCCAACCCGTTCCTGCGCGGCCTGGAACTGGGAGCTTGAAATGGCCTTGAAGTACCGGGCGCCCAGGGGGACATTCGACCTCGTATACCCCGAATCCGAGAAGGTGGAAATGCTCATCGCCACGGCGTGTGACGTAATGGAGGTCTTCGGTTACAGGAGGATATCCACGCCCGTGATAGAGAGCACCGACCTGTTCAGGCGCAGCATCGGGGAAGAGACCGACATAGTAAACAAGGAGATGTACACGTTCGAGGACCGGGGAGGGGAGTGGTTGACGCTTCGCCCCGAGGGAACCGCGCCCGTGGTGCGGGCTTTCCTTGAGCGCGGCCTTTCCTCGCGGGGCCTTCCTCAGAAGGTATATTACGCCGGCCCGATGTTCCGCCGCGAGAGGCCGCAGGCCGGACGCTTCAGGCAGTTCACCCAGGTGGGCGCCGAGGCGATAGGCGGCGACGACCCGTTCCTGGACGCCGAGATCATCGCGATGAACGACCACCTGTTCAAGCTGCTCGCTCTTACCCGCTACGGGCTCCTGCTGAACAGCGTGGGCTGCGCCGAATGCAGGCCCGCCTACGTTGAAAGCCTGAGAGAGTATCTCCGGGGTGTGTCAGGCTCCCTCTGCGAGGACTGCCAGAGGCGCGCTCGCGAGAACCCGCTCCGGGTCTTCGACTGCAAGAAAGAGCGCTGCGCGAAGGCGGTCGAAGGCGCGCCGGCGATAAGCGCCATGCTCTGCCCCCGGTGCGGCGGCCACTTCGACTCCGTCGCGGGGCACCTCGACCGCATGGGCATCCGCTTCGAGGTGGAGGAGCGCATGGTCAGGGGCCTCGATTACTACACCAACACGGCCTTCGAGTTCCAGTTCGAGGGTCTCGGCGCGCAGAACACGGTCTCCGGGGGGGGACGCTACGACTACCTGGCCGAGCAGTTGGGCGGCCCGCCGACGCCGGGCGTCGGTTACAGCCTGGGCATCGAGCGCCTGGTCCTGGCCCTGGAGTCCCAGGGTCTGGATCCGTTCGAGCCGGGGCGCCTCGACGTATTCCTCGCGGGGGCGCCGGGCGCGGACCGCGATCCCGTTCTGGAGCTGCTGTGGGGCCTGCGCCGCGAGGGCTTGAGGGCGGACGTGGACGTGATGGGTCGCGGCCTCAAGGCCCAGATGAAGCAGGCCGACAGGCTCGCGGCCAGGCTGGTTATCATAGTCGGTCCCGACGAGCTGGCTCGCGGCGAAGTCACCTTCAGGGACCTCGAGAGCTCCGAGCAGTGGGCATTGCCGCTTGGGGAGGCCGTCTCCAGGGCACGGGAGTTCGTATCAGGGAAACGCGGGCCCGCGCGAGGCGCGGCCTCGAGAGGTGATCAATGATGTCCGAGTTGTCCGGGAAAGATCTGCGGGTTTCCTTCCGGCTCAAGAGAGACGTTCTCTGCGGGGAGGTGGACGCCTCCATGGCCGGCACGGAGGTGAACCTCAACGGGTGGGTCGCCCGGAGAAGGGACCACGGTGGTCTCATCTTCATCGACCTGCGCGACACGACGGGGCTGATGCAGGCCGTGTTCGATCCGGCCGCCTCGGCGGCGTGCCACGCGACGGCCGAGCAGGTGAGACCGGAATACGTTCTGGCCTTACGGGGCAAGGTGCGCCGGAGGCCGGAGGGAACCGTCAACCCGGACCTCGCGACCGGCGAGGTGGAATTGCTGGTCTTGGACATGGAGGTGCTCAACGCGGCGCTTACTCCACCGTTCGAGATTCGTGACGATGTCAACGTGGACGAAAAAATCAGGCTCGAGTACCGCTTTCTCGACCTGAGGCGCCCCGGGATGCTGTCCGCCTTCAAGGTCCGCAACAGGATCGCGAAGGCCGTCCACGCCTACATGGATTCCCGGGGTTTCATAGAGGTCGAGACCCCGCAACTCTGCAAGAGCACTCCCGAGGGCGCGCGCGACTACCTGGTCCCGAGCCGCGTCCAGCCGGGTCGGTTCTACGCGCTGCCTCAGTCACCACAGCTCTTCAAGCAGGTGTTGATGGTCTCCGGTTTCGACCGCTATTACCAGATCGCGCGGTGCTTCCGCGACGAGGACCTGCGCGCGGACCGCCAGCCGGAGTTCACGCAGGTGGACCTGGAGATGTCTTTCGTTGACGAGGGTGACATCATGGACCTT
>CAZAIS010000211.1:0-5313 GCA_964485255.1 uncultured Acidimicrobiales bacterium
CCGTTGTCGATGTGGACCGGATAAACCTTTGCCGAGAGCAGCCCCGCCGAGTCCAGCGACAGCTCGGTCATGATCGTGTAGTGCCCCTCGTCGCTCCCCGGGTTGAACACGAAGTTGCCCAGCGAGTTGGCGATCATCTTGCCCCGGTAGAACTCGAAGCCCTGGGGGACGTGGGGGTGGTGGCCCAGCACCAGGTCCGCGCCCTGGTCGATGGCCGCGTGCGCCAGCCTTGTCTGCGACGCGTCGGGTGTGTACTTCTTTTCGGTGCCCCAGTGGAAGGACACCACCACCAGGTCGGCGTCCCGCCTGGCGTTGGCGATGTCGGCCACGAGACCGGCTGTGTCGGTCGCGTCGCAAACGCCGGGGTATCCGACGTCCGCGTACCAGCCGCCGTAGCCGATGTCGTCGTAGGCCAGGAAAGCGACGCGCAGGCCGTTGGCCCGCAGGTAGGCCGGGACGTGCGCGGAAGCGTAGTCGGCCCCCGCCCCGCAGCGCGCGATGCCCGCGGCGTCCAGGTACCCGAGGGAGTCCACCAGGGCGACGGGCCCGAAGTCGCGCGCGTGGTTGTTGGCCTGGGAAACGACGTCAACGCCCGCGTCCTTCATGGCGGCAAGCGCGGCGGGGTCTCCCCTGAAGGTGAAAGTCTTGCCGGGGACCGCCTCACCGCGGTTGGACATCGTGCACTCGAGGTTTGCGAAGGTCAGGGTGGCCGAGGCGAGCGTGTCCTTGACCCCGGACCACACGTAGTCGAACCCGTTCGCCGAGAGAATCGGGGACATGTCGCCCCCGAGGTTGACGTCGCCTACCGCGCACATGGTCCACTTCGCGGTGCTGAAGTAGTCGAAGTACATCGGGCGCTCCGCGACGATCTTCGCCCCGGACGCGGCCTGCAGCCTCGCGGAAAAGTCGTGGGCGTCGTCGTCGGCCTCCCCGAGGGTGTCCTTGGGGAATACGGTTCGGCGGCTGCCGGCCGGCACGCCCACCTGCTGGGCGCGGCTGGTCCCGTCCCCGAGCATGTAGGTGATGTCCACCACCGCGTCCGTGCCGCCCGGGTTCTGAATGCAGAAGTACGGGGCGAAGCCCGGCCGGCAGGTCCCCTCGGCGAAGTAGAACGAGGACGCGGGCTCGAGGGCGCCCACTACGTCGTGGCCCCCGGTCCAGGCGCTCTTGTACGAGAAGTACATGGGGCGCTCGACGATAATGCCGCCTCCGGCAGCGGCCTCGACCTTCGCGCTGAAGTCGTGCGCCTCGTCATCGTACTCGCCCAGGAACTGCTTGACGACCACCGTCCGGCGGGAGTGCTTCGCGACCGTGACCGACTGCGTCCTGACCGCTCCGGTTCCCAGCATGTAGGTGATCTTGACCTTGCTGGCGGCCACGCCGGGGTTCTGGATGCAGATGTAGGGGTCGAAGCCCGGGCGGCAGGACCCTTCAGCGAAGTAGAAGGCGCCGGCCGGCCCTCGCGCCCCCACAACGTCGTGGCCCCCGGTCCATATCCCTTTGTAATTGAAGTACATAGGCCGCTCGACTACGATCGCGGCGCCGTTTTCCGTCTCGACCTTCGCGGAGAAGTCGTGCGAGGCGTCATCACCCTCCCCCAGCACGTCCTTCACGACCACCGTAGAGCGCGAATTGCCCCGAACCGACATCGTCCGGGTGCGGGTTCCGCCGTCACCGAGCATGTAGGTGACGCGGACGGCTGCTTCGCCCGCGCCGGGGTTCTGTACGCACAGGTACGAATCGAAGCCCGGCCGGCAGGTCCCCTCCGCGAAGTACCAGGAACCGCGGGGCTCGGTCGCCCCGATCACGTCGTGGCCGCCCGTCCATGCTCCGTTGTAGCGGAAGTACATGGGCCTCTCAGCGACCACCGGCGCGCCGGATTCAACCCTGACCGAGACGTCCTTGCCCTGTCCGACGTCGCCCTTGACGTCCACTGTCGCGCGGCTGGCGGCCTCGAGCCTGTAGAGCTTTTCGACCGTCTCCCCGCCGGACATCATGTAGGTGAGGGTGGCGTTCGTGGCGCGGGCGCCGGGGTTCAGCAGGCATATCCACTCGTCGAACCCGGGGCGCGTGGTGCCTTCCGCGAAGTACCACGTCGTGCTCGCGGAATGGCATCCCACCACGTCGTGGCCCCCGTTCCAGGACGCCAGCGCGGCGGCCGGAGCGGTCAGGGAGAGCGAGACCGCGATCAACAGTGACAATGAAAGGCATCGTACGCGCGACACATGACCTCCTTGTTGCGGTCTTGGAACCGGCCGGCACATCCGGCACATTATTCTATATCGAACCCGAGATTAAGGCTTCCGCCGGGTTTTGTGCCACCGGCTCAGGACGGCGGCCTCCCGCGACGGCGGTGCCGCCCGTGCTAATATACCCGGCGGAGGTTTGGGATGGACGGGAAGCCGAGTCGAAGGGTGTTCTTGATCATAGGGGCGGCCTGCGCCGCCGTGGCTATCGCGGCCGTGGTCGCGGTCGCGCTCTACCTGCTCGTCTTCTCCGACGACACCAACACTGCCAGGGAACTGGTGGGCCGGGCGATGCCTCACATGGCGATCGTACAGGGCAAGCTCGAGGAGCTGGCGCCCGAGATCGACAGCCTGGTTAACGACACCCCCAATATGGGCTCGGGGGCCGAATACCACGACGCGGCCGCGGGCATCCGGGAGCAGGTCAGGCTCATAGAGGAAGAGCTCGACGGTGCCACCATCGAATACAACCGGATCTCCAGGTTGAAGGGACTCGAGGAGTACAAGGAATATGCCCGGATAGCGATGCAACTCGTCAGGAACGACCACCGCCTCGCGGCGCAGGTGACCTCGTACCTCGACGACATCGAAGCGGCCATCGCCGAGGCCGGGGGGTCGCCGTCCGGGCTCGATCCGGACTCCTATTACAAGCGCAGCTCCGAGTTCATCACCATGTTCAACGGCCTCCGCGGCGACGCCGCCTCCCTCAAGGAAAGAGCAGAAAAGCTTCGCGCCGCGCTCTAGCCGCGTCCCACCCGCCTCCTCACCACCAAAAAGTAAAAAAAGTAAAAAGTGAACGACGCCTATTTGATGTCTTTGCGCTGGAAGGTGTAGAGGGAGGCGGCGAAGCCGACGGCGGCGAAGGCGAGGAGGCAGAGGACGCTCTTCCAGGGCATGTTGCCGCTGTCGATTACCTTCATCGGCTCGTAGTAGTGAAATATGCAGAACCAATCGATCTTCTCGACTATCTTTGAGTACGACGCGGCGAAGTGGATCAGGTAGAAGAACAGCGTCAGCCCTACCGACGCCATTACCGCTCGCCGCGGGTCGTTGAGCAGAACGGAAAACAGCACCGAGTAGCCCGCGATGGCCGCGGCGAGGCAGATGCCCACCGGCAGAAACGCCGCGTACCCCGCGTACCGGATGCCACCGCTGGAGGCGAACGCCGAGCCGAACGCGAACACCCCGACGATGGTAGTCACGACCAGGACGACGATGCCCCCGAGCAGCACCAGCCCTTCGCTGGTAAGGACCTTCCAGCGTTTGATCGGCTGCGACAGCAGCAGCTCCAACGTCCCGTCGTGCAGCTCGCCGGCTACCATCTGGCGTGCGAAAGCGATAACGAACGCCGCCATGATGACGACCCAGATGAACCCAAGCAGCTCCAGCGTGATGTAGTTGCTGAAGGAAGACGCGTCCAGGCTCTTGACCCCGAACAGCTTCAGGAACCCCTTCGGGTAGCTCTCCAGCAGCTCCGACTTGGCTGCCAGCATCTTTCTGAAGGTGGGGTAGACGGCAGTGAGCATGAGCATGTACCCGAGGAGGCCGAGCACGTAGACGGTCGTGGCGCGCCAGCGCTCGGACACCGTTTTCATGAACACGCTGCCGTTCATCGCGCGCCACCTTCTTCCTGGCGCTCCTGTGTCCCGGGAGAGGCGGGCGCACCCGGCGGCTCCAGCTTATAGAACTCGAGGAAGACGTCCTCGAGGCTCGCGTGGGACACGCTGAAGTCGGCGACCTCGTAGCCCGAGATGGCCTTGATGAGCGGGTTGATGTCGCCTTTGAGCTTCATCATCACCCTGTTGCCCAGCACGTTGACGTCGCTCACACCCGGCAGCGCGCCGAACCTCAGGTCCCCCGGGATCTCTCCGTCAAAGATCACCTCTACGTTCCGCAGCCTCATCTCCCGGAGGTCCTCGATGCGCTCGGTCCCGACAAGCGTCCCCTGGCGGACGATGCCGACGCGGTCGGCGATCCGCTCCACCTCCGGGAGGTTGTGCGACGAGAAGAGTATCGTCGTGCCCTCCGCCCGGCGCTCGCTCAGGATGTCGTAGAGCAGCTTCTGGGTCAGGGGGTCCAGCGCGTTGGTGGGCTCGTCCATTATCAACAGCGGCGCCCTCTTCATGAGGGCGAGGACGATCGCGAGCTTTTGTTTCATGCCCTTCGAGTAACCGCCCACCTTCCTGTCCAGGTCCAGCTCGAGCCTGGAGGCGAGCCCGCGCCCCTCGGCCTCCGCGTCGTCGCGCTCGCAGAAAGAGGAGACGAACCGCACGTGCGCCTCGCCCGTCATCCGCTTGTACAACGCGCCGTCCCCGGGCAGGTAACCGACCTTTTCTTTGACCTCCACGCTCCGGTTCCAGGTGTCCAGGCCGAAAACGGTCGCGCGCCCTCCCGTGGGGCGTAACAGCCCCATGAGGAGTCGGATTGTCGTGGTCTTGCCAGCGCCGTTCGGCCCCAGGAACCCGAAGACCTCGCCCCGGAGAACCTCGAGGTCCAGGTCCCGCACGCCCACCACGCGGCCGTAGTTCTTGCTGAGGGCTTCGGTTTTTATGGCGGTCTCGGGCACGTGGCACTCCCCTGTCGGCCGTCCCGCCCGGTCGGCGGGGCTGACTTGGCAAGCGTCAACCATTATACCAGCAGAAGGAGCGCCGGGGCGGCTGTATAATCTCACAGTAGCGGCTGTGATGAGTCCATGGAGGCGGCACATGAAAGAGGACCTCACGGAAGTCTACCGGCAGATGGTGCGCATCCGGGTCTTCGAGGAAGCGCTGGCCTCGCTCTGGAGGCGAGGTCTGATATCCGGCGAGCTGCACCTGGGCCTCGGCGAGGAGGCCCTCATCGCGGGGGTGCTCGCGCATTCCAGGGACGGAGACGCGCTCACGCTCGACCACCGTTCTACACCAGGCCTCGTCGCGCGCGGCGTGGACCTGGAATCGATGGTCCTTGAAATGCTGGGCTCACCCGAGGGCCTGTGCCGGGGCCGCGGCGGCCACATGCACATGTTCTCTCGCGAGCACCTGGCGGCTTCCTCCGGCATAGTCGGCTCGGCCGTGCCGCTCGGGGCCGG
>CAZAIS010000212.1:0-5312 GCA_964485255.1 uncultured Acidimicrobiales bacterium
GGGCAGGGGGGCCTACGGCCGGGCGTGGCACGTGGAACTTCTTGAGCGCCCCGTACGGCGCTTCCCTGGCAAGCCCAAGAAAGTGTATATGCCCGTGCTGGGCGCTTTCGCAGAGGGGAAAGTCGCGGGGTTCGTCAGCCGCGCGCTGCCCCAGGTAAACCGCGCGCCCAAAAACGCGTACCTGGACGTGTCAATGGGCACGGCGGTCATGGTCCAGGGCAAGGACGGGCGTCAGGCGGACGCCGCACAGGTGCTTGCGGCCATCGAGAGCGGCTTGAGGAGCGGCCAGCGAACGGTGGAAGCCCCCCTCCTCAAGCGCACCCCCCCGGCCGAACCCACAATACAGCCCCAGAAAGTGATAATAGTCAACCTGGGGACACACAGCCTGAGGCTGTACAACGGCGAGCAGCTACTCGCTGAGTACCCGGTGGCCACCGGCTCGGAGCAGTGGCCCACCTGTATCGGCCAGTGGAAGATTGTGAGGATGGACAAAAATCCCACCTGGTACAACAGGGGGTCAACATGGGCCGAAAACATGCCCGATTCGATAGGGCCGGGGCCTAACAACCCCCTGGGGACACGGGCGATGACAATCAACGGGGGCGGCGTCCTCATCCACGGAACCACCTCTACCGGATCGATCGGCACCTCCTCTTCCCACGGTTGTATAAGAATGTACATGTCCGACGTGGAAGCGCTCTTCGATCAATGCAACATAGGGATGCCGGTATACATAATCAAGCAGACCGGAAAACCCGGCTTCGACTGCACCAAACACCCCTTCTGGTGGGGCGAATAATCACTTAGCTTTCAGGTGTCAGGTCTTTCTTTTCAAGTCCTCGTTCCGGGGGTCATGTCTTCTTTTCTTACGCCCTCGGGCATTGACAGGCTTGCCGGGAGTGTCCGGCCGAGTGCTGTTACTCCCATTTCGAAGGCGGGGTTATCACCCTGCCCGCCCTTACCTCGAAAGCCTGCCACTTGTTCCTCTCGATGAGATCGAGGTTGTCCAGGCGTCTGGCAATGATCTCCCTCTGCCACTCGATATAGGGGCCCATCTTGCGCCTGGCCGATTCGGCGGCGCGGTACTCGGCAGGCGTGACCGGGAGCACGGGGGGGAGCCGATCCCGGCCCGGGGACAACCCGAGCGGCCTTGTGAGAACGCCGAGCCATCCCTTGCCGGAGCCGTATGAAGCCCTCGACAATCCCTGCGGAAATCCCCCGTAGTATTCTCCCTGCCGCGTCACCAGCGCGGAAACCGGGGGGACGAGCTGGTCCCTCACCAGCGGCCACTCCTTCAAGGGGCCCACGAACATATGGGGAAATCCGATCGTCTCGCTGGGCATAACCGGTGAGGCGATTACGCCTTCACGCACCTTCATGATTGCCTCGCGCAGCCCACCGGGGTTACCGGTGACCTTGGCGGCTATCGAATCGGCCAGGATGTCGTTGTGGTGTCTCTCGGCCCTGAAGTCCTTGTACTGTCGGGCGGTCATCCATATGGCCAGGGGGTACCCGATCAGCATGATCAGTGTCGGAGCGTATATCATGGGTCCACTAATCAAGCCGGCCGGGTTCGCAACGACTCCCGTAGCGAGTACGGCCAAGGGTGCCAGAATGAAAAGCGCACCGGTGAAACCTCGCCACAAGGTGGGCGCCCTCAACGTGTCGCCGTCCATGATGTGCGCCATCTCGTGCGCCATTATCGCGTCACGCGCGTTCCGGCTCAGGTCCGCGCTCAGGAGCTCCGCTGTCACACCCACGTAGTGCTTTCCCTTCTCGGTGAAGGCGATGGCATTTGGTGTTTCGAGCTCGAGCACCACGGCCTCGGGCCGCCGCGCCCCGAGCCCGATCCCAACTCCCTCCAGGGAGTCGAGAAAACCGGCGAACTTACGCCGGTCGTAATCCCGTGCTCTCCTGGTGAACGCGATGTACTGATTCCTTACGGGCGTCATGATCCTGCGCCCCGCGATGATGAACATGGCAACGAAAGGCAGCAGCCTGACAAGGAATAAAACCACAAACAGCAGGCCGAGCCGGCGACCATGCTCTCTCGCTAATTCGCCCGATATTCTATCCAGCGGGCTCTTGTACGTGTATTGCCACACGGCCAGCAGCACGCAGAGCACGATGATGATTATCAGCGGGACGGCTGCCAGGCTCCTGTAGAGGAGGGCCGCCCTCTTGTTCTGCCTGATGCTTTTTACCACCGCGGGCTCGAGTTCCACTGCCCTGAACCGCTCCCCCGTTTGTCGGCGCCCGGCGCCCTCGTCGGACCTGAATCCCGACGTGCCACCTCTCGACATTCGGGCTTCAGGTTACCAGAGATCGGGCGCCTCCCGCATCCGCACCCGGTCTCGAGCATCATTCTCACGCGGGACACAAGCGCGATGGACTCCGGGTTCTCAATTACCCCGGATATCCCATATGAAACCGGAAGGGAAGATCCCTTGAATTGCTTAAGTATGCAGTGTTATGCGGAATAACGGCATTCTTAAGCGTCAAGGAGATGAAACCCGGTGGGTGAAGGCGAAAACGCCGGTTTGAAGCTGCATTTCGACGGACATCTGAGAGTCGAGTTCCGGGGAGCCAGGGTGACGAGTGACGCCGGCCTTCTGGCGGTGCGAGAGTTGGACGAAGCGCTCCGATTGACCGATCAGGCGGGTGAATTGCTGTCCGACAGCAGGACCGGAAAGAACACCAGGCACGATCTTGCCGATCTCCTTCGCCAGTCCGTGTATGCTCGCCTCGCCGGATACGAGGACGTGAACGATCAGGAGGCTCTCGCCTGGGACCCGGCCATGAGAGCGATCATTGGCCGGAAGGCTCTTGAGCGCGGCGCGGCAAGCCAGAACACCGTGTCCCGCTTCGAGACCGAGACGCTCACCACAGAAGAGAACATCGAGGCCCTGTCCTCCATCAACGGCTCCTGGGTGTCAAAGGCGATGGAGCGCACCGGAGCCAAGAAGGTGATCCTGGATATGGACTCCTCCGAATCGCCTGTCCACGGGAACCAAGAGTGCTCGGCCTACAATGGGCATTTCGGATCGACCTGCTACCACCCGCTCCTCATCTTGAACCAGGCAGGCGATTGTGAGGCCGCCGCCCTGCGCCCGGGCAACGTCCACTCGGCGAAGGGCTGGCGCGAACTGCTGGAGCCGGTGGTCAAGCATTATGTCGACACCGGCGTGAAACTGTACTTCCGAGGAGACGCCGCCTTTGCCGCGCCGGACATCTACGAGTGCCTGGAGAACAACGACATCCTCTACGCCATCAGTATATCGGCCAACAACAACCTCTACCGCGAGACAGAGCACCTCGTGACACGGCCCGTCGGCCGTCCGCCCAAGAAGCCCCGCGTCTTCTACCACTCCTTCTCCTGCCGGGCGGCCTCATGGAACAAGTCCAGAAGAATCGTAGCCAAGGTGGAGTGGCACGCCGGAGAGCTGTTCCCGAGGTTAGGCTTCATCGTCACCAATATGCAAAGAAAGCCCTCCAACGTAACCAAGTTCTACAACCAGAGAGGTCGCTGCGAGCAGTGTATCAAGGAAGTCAAGCTGGCCCTGTTCTGGACCAGGCTCTCCTGCACGAGGTTTACCTGCAACCGGGTTCGTCTCGCCCTGTTCGTGCTGGCCTACAACGTCGGCAATTTCCTCAGGCGCTTCGCATTGCCCAAGCCGGTGTCGCATTGGCCATTGCGGAGCTTGCAGCTCAAGCTCATCAAGATCGGTGCGAAGGTGGTTAGCCACCCCCGCAGGAACGTCTTCCAGTGCGCCGAGGTCGCCGTCTCTGCCGCGTTATTTACAGACCTGCTGGAGCGTATCCACGCTCTCGCGGCGGCACCGGCATGATGAGAATATCGCTCGCAACATCGAGAAAGGGGAACTTTGTTTAACGGTCTCCCGAAACGGCCAGCAAGGAGTCTGGAGGCGGCGGTTGCCGGTAAGCGACAGAGAAGATTGAGGAATCGGGCAATCATGTGGGGAATCCTAGCGGAAGGAGCGTTTAATCGCTGTGTCAGGAGCGCAAATGGGGAAATGTCGGGTTGATATGATAGACTTCGTAACTGAAGGTACACTCTTTACTCTGGTTGGGGAATGTTGCTTGCCGATTCATGTCGGGAGGTTCCAGCCGACCAGGAGACCGCGGGACAGGGGGGGTAGTCAGTATGTCCATTCCGAGATCTTTTCGTTTCATTGAACGCGCTTCTTTCAGAAAGGCCCTTGCGCTGGCCACGATGCTGATTATTGCGGTAACAGTTTTGGCAGTCGCCCCGAAAGCTGTCTGCTGGGAGTTAGACGAGTGGAACAGTCTATGGAACGACGGGTATGACGACCCGGCCAACACTATGGTAGAGAGCATGGCGGTCTATAACGGCAACCTCTATACAGCCACCGGAAACTGGGAGGGGAGCATACTCTACAGTCTCGACGGGAACCTGACCGTGACGAGGGTTAAGGACCTGCCTGCCAACGATACCGGCGCCCCCAGCATGGAGGTCTATAACGGCTCCCTCTACTTCGGTACCACCAACGATATCGACGGAGCGTCGCTCTACAAGCTGGACTCCAGCGGTGTCCCCTCGAAGGTCAAGCAGATGGATTCGAAGTACACCAGCATCACCCAGCTGCAGGGCTTCAGCGGCGGCATGGTGGCAGGCGTCCATAGTCTCGGGGACGGTTCATCGTCGCTGTTCTCGGTGGACTCCAGCGGTAAAATGACGAAAGTATGGGACAGCCCAAAAGATGGCAAGATCAGCGGAATGACAGAGAACGGCGGAAAGGTCTTTTTCGGTACGAACAACGACGACGGGACGGGCTCGCTTTTCAACTTTGCCAAGATCGGGGAAGCGAAGAAAGTCATGGATCTTCCCGGCGGTTGTAACGCGATTTCAAACCTGGACCCGGATACCGTAGCGATAGCGACGCGAAACCCCGATGGCACGAGCAAGCTGGTGTTCGTCAACTTACTGACCGGCCAGGAGGTAGGGTCGCAGAATATCCCGGGAACGGATACGACCGTCTACAGCATGGAGTCGGTCATGGGCAACCTTTTCGCCGGGACCCAGAATCTGGGCGCGGGGGGCTCAGTCTGGCAGTACGACGGCAGCCAGCTTACGAAGGCCAGTGAACCGGGATTCGGCAACAACAAGAACAGGACGGTGGGCGCGCTGGTTCAGTTTGACGGGAAGTTGTATGCGGGCACGTGGAATTTCAGCACCGGTGCCGAGCAGTGGAGTGTGGGCCTTCCCGCACAACCTTTCTACTTCGCCGAGGGCACCGCGCGCCCCAGCTACCAGACCTACTTCGCGGTGC
>CAZAIS010000213.1:0-5279 GCA_964485255.1 uncultured Acidimicrobiales bacterium
CGGTGAACATCACGTACGAGTAGGAGCCGCCGCCCTCCGGCCGGCTTCTCCGGGTGTAGTAGTAGCGGGAGGGCTCCACGCCCGAGAACTCGACCCGGCTGATCGCCGCCTCCGGGCCGGGTGAGGCCAGGTCCACCGTCTCCAGCGTTTTCTCGTCTCCGCCGTTCGTCGGCCTGATGCATGCGCCTACCTCGATCGAGGTCCCCAACCGCGATCCGGGCGGCGGCTCGCGGTCCATCACCGCCTGCCGCTGGCAGGAGACGTGCGAGCCGTCCGCGGACAGCGACCACATCATGTACCGGACCAGGTCGGTCCCGGGTACGTCCGTTCGAGTGGGCATAAAAAGCGTGTCCGACGCGGGTCCCTTGAGGGATATCCGGTGCACCTCGCTCGACGGGAAGTCGGACCCGAAGTGGTTGTAGTAGAGGTAATCGCCCGACGCGTCCGTGAAGACGCCGCCTATGGTCTCGTCCTGGAAAGCTTCCGGGATCGTATATATCACGTCCACCGTGTTGGCCGCTATATCGTAACGATCGAACCGTACGTGGCTGGAGTAGTCGGTGTCACCCGCCAGCTTCACCTCCCGGGAGAAGTAGATGTACTTCCCGTCGCGCGAGAACGCGGCGGAACCTGCCTTCCCCCTCTCCGGAAGGGTGACCTGGCGCATCCCGCCGCCGTCGTGGTTGAGCAGGTACATCACGCCCGCCCTGTCGATGAACGCTATCCGGCCGTTGGCCGGAGACGTGGCGAAGTTTTCCGCCGTGCCCGTGGAGGTTACCTGGCTCTCACCGGCTCCGTCGAGCCCGATCGAGAATACGTCGCCCCCCCTGAGGAACGAGATCCTCTCTGTCATCCCGGCCTTGATCACGAGGGAGAAGGTGACGGAAGTCCCCGTGTGCGCTTTGCCGGAGGCGTCGAAGGCGGTGGGCTTGACCGTGTGGCTGCCCTGCGCCGCGGTGATCCAATCGAAGGAGTAGGGTCCGCGGTCTAAGCGCTTCACCGTCTTCCCGTCGATTTCGACCTCCACAGCCGCCGGCTCGTTGTCCACCGAGATGGCGACCGGGACAATCCCCGTGCCGTCGGCCCGCATGTCTACCGTGAGCGATACGCCGTCGAGAGGCTTGATTACCTTCGCGGTCGGGGGAGGGGCGCTCCGTATCCCCACGTACGTGCCGACCCCCGCCCCGGCGACGATGATGGAAGCCACGACGCCGATAACGGCTTTTGTTACGGCGCTCATCCCCCCTCCGACAGCGACGGCGGCCGCGCCGGTGGCCAGCCCCGCGGCCGTCACCTGGGCGAGGAGCGCCGTCTTCACGCTCAGCGCGGGGAGCAGGGGCACCATCGCGCGCAGCGTCCTCGACGCCCCCACCATGTCGTCCATTGTCTCGCGGCAGATGGGACAGGTCCGCAGGTGCTCCTGAACGATCTCCTTCTCGGTGTCCGTGGCTTCCCCGTCAAGGACCGCGGACATCAGCGGTAGCAAGTCGGCGCACCCCCGCTCGAGGCGGCCCGCGTCTATCTCCTGCAATCTGAACTCCTTCTTGAACTTCAGGCGCGCCCGTGAAAGCAGCACCCCAACCGCCGTGCGGCTCAAGCCCATGAAATCCCCGATATCGTTGTAGCTCCACCCCTCGATGTCCCGCAGCATCAAGGCGACCCGCTGGTGCTCGTTCAGCCGCATGGCGGCCTTGGCGACGGAAGCCCGCTGCTCTGTGAGAAGCGCCGCCCGCGCCGGGTCGGCGAAGATGTTCGGATCCTCGAAAGTCAGGGTGGTCTCGGGTACGTCGGCGAACTTCTTCGCCCGCCTCAGGTGGTCCATCGCGAGGTTGCGGGCCGTGCCGAAGAGGTAGGATTTGAAGTCACGCACACTCTTGCGCTTGTCCTTACAAGCCTCCACAGTCCGCAGGAAAGCCTCCTGGCTGATGTCACAGGCCGCGTCGTAGTCGTAGATCATGTAATAGACAAAGTTGATAACGGGCGTAAAATACGCTTCGTACGCCTGCTCGATTGACGCCGCGTCGCCGGCGCGGATCACGTCTGCGAAACCCTCTTCCCGCTCCTTCATGCCCGCCCCCTTTCTCTCGCCGCTAATCTTACCGGTTTTGAAGTTACGATAATCAGACGGTTTTATGTCCGGATTATTACGGTCGCGGCGTAACCATCAATAGAGGGCCGCTCTCATCGGGTACGGGTCCAAGCGGGCGCCCATTGAGGGGCCTTATGGCGGATGCGGGCGGCGACAAAAGGTGTTAGTAATGGAAGCAAAGAAGTCTTCTAAGGGTAGTGACTTTCGCGTAACCGGACGAGGAGGCGACGTCCAGCATGAGAAGACTGACCAGGGAAGAGGTTAAGGACCTCAGCGATCGGGAAGTCAAGATAGCCTGTGAACGGATAAAGCGGGATTACTCCTTCGGCCTGCTCGCCGACAAGGTTACGCCCCGTGAGAACACCAGGTTGCTCGAGGAGGAAATGCGCCACAGGGGGTTCGCCCTGGGCAATTGAGAGCGCGTGCCGGCCGCTTTCCTTGAAGGCCGCGGCAGGCGAAGCCCCGTATCGTCCCGACGCCTAATCACCGCCTCTGCCACCTCTGATTCCCGTCGAGCAGGAGCCGCCTTGACGGCCGCTGAAGTAAAGTGACTTTTCCACCACGACGTCCCCGTCGCCGGCCACGTGAACGCCGAAGTCCCACGAGCCGGCGATCGCTCCCGCGTCCAGGGTGAGGCGGCTCCGGGGCGGCAGCCGGAAATCCTTGCGCGTATTCCTTCCCGAGGGTTCCATTGTCGTGACGGTGACCCCGCGCGGCTCGTCACCGGGGTTCGCCAGGAGCAGCCAGGTCTCGAAGCCCGGCCCCGCGTAGCAGTCGGGCGCGTACCAGTCGGTGTCCGGCGAAGGCGTCGCGATCGCGCAGTGGCCGTCGCTTCGACCGTTCCAGTACATGGCGCGCTCGACGGCAACGGGGTGCTCGGACTTCACCTCGACCGAGACGTCGCGCCCGGGAAGCACGTCTCCTACCGGCACGGTGAACCTCGACGCGGCAGGCACGGCGTACTCCCGCACCGTGCGCTCGCCCGTGGGCTCCATGAAGAACAGCTTGACGTCGCTTGTCTCGGGGCCGGGGTTGTACAGCAGCACGTACTCCTGGAACCCGTTTCCAGTGCAGCCCTCCGCCAGGAACCAGGTTCCGGACAGGGACCGCGCGGCGAGGGAACACGTACCCGCCCGCATGTCGCGCAGGTACTGGGAGCGCTCGACGACCACCGGCCTGTCGCTTTCCACGGTAGCGGAGACCTCTCGCCCGGGAAGGACGTCGTTGACGTGGATTGTGAAGCGGCTCCGGGCCGGGAGGCTGTATGAGCCCTCGCGCGCTTCGGCGGCGCTCGTCGTGAACGTCACCTTGACCGAGGCGGGGGAGCTCCCCGGGTTCATTACCAGCACGTACTCGTCGAACCCGGGGTGGGTGCATCCTTCGGCAATGTACCAGCGAGTGGCGGGACTGCTCGCGCCGGTGGATGAGTGGCCGGCGCGGCGCCCGGCGAAGTACATCGAGCGCTCGACCGCGATCGGCGTGTCGGCGCGCAGGCGTACGCTTACCTCGGCGGCGCCCGGGAGGATGTCGTCGACGCGTATCGTCAGACGGCCGGACGCCGCCGCCGTGAAGGTCCTCTCGATCACGCTCCCGCCGCCGAGCATGAAGGCGGCTCTCACGCGCGCCGGCGCGCTGCCGGGGTTCGCGATGAGGACGTACTCCTCGAAATCGCCGGACCGGGAGCTCTCGCCCGTGTAACCTTCGGCCAGGTACCAGTCCGTTGAAAGCCCCGGCACCGAGGAGTTGACGTACACCGCCGCGGACGCCGGCCGTATGGCGCCGCCGCCGACGGGGAGCGCGTCGATCCGCGCCCGGTAGAGTCCGTCGTTCAAGGTCGCGCCCGAGTCGTCCTTTCCGTCCCACCTGAAGCGGTGCCCGCCGGCCGCCCGGCGCCCGCTGAAGACCGTGCGGACCCGCCGCGATCCGTCCCATATGGACGCGGTCACGTCCGAGGCGAGCGGCAGGTCGTAGGAGACGGTGACGTCGGCGCCGCCGCCCGAGGCGACGCCCGCTGCCGTGACGCCGCCGATGTCCCTCACCCGCGCCGCCCCGAGTCTCGCCGGCAGCAGGTCCCTGTTAGAGACCCGGGGGGCGGCCCCGGCACGATTGAAATCAAGCGTCGGGACCCGCTTCGAGGGGTCCGGCTCCGACCAGTCGGCACGGCTGAAGACGGGGACCTTGAGCGGTACGGACGCGGGGCTGTAGAAGGCCGAGCCTCCAGGCACGTCCACGATCAGCCCCGCGACCGCGTCTATCAGGCCCAGGCTCGCGGTCCCGCGCGGGTAGTAGCTCATGAGCGGCGAGCCGGCGGTGCCGTTGACGACCTCGACGCGGGCCGAGAAGTCGTGCGCCTGGTCGTCGGCCCCGCCGAGGGTGTCCCTCACGCGGACCGTCGCGCGCGAGTGCGCGCCTACATTGACCGATTGCTCCCTGGTGCCGCCATCGCCCAGCAGGTAGGTTATCCGCACCTCCGCGTCGCCGGAGCCCGGGTTCGCGAGGCACAGGTACGGATCGAAGCCCGGCCGGCAGGAGCCCTCGGCGAAAAAGTAGCAGGATGAGGGATTGGTCGAGCCGATAGCGTCGTGCCCGCCGGCCCACCGGCCGGCATACTCGAAGTACATGGGGCGCTCGGCGATTATGCCGGTTCCGTTCGCGGCCTCCACCTTCGCGGAGAAGTCGTGGGAAGCGTCGTCGGCCTGTCCAAGGACGTCCCTCACGCGGACCGTCGCGCGCGAGTGCGCGCCCACCGTGACCTGCTGCTCCCTGGTGCCGCCGTCGCCCAGCAGGTAGGTTATCCTCACGTCCGCGTCGCCGGAGCCCGGGTTCGCGATGCATAGATATGAATCGAAGCCCGGTCGGCACGTCCCTTCCGCGAAGTAGAAGACGGGGGCCGGATTGGCGGCTCCCACCACGTCGTGCCCGCCGGCCCACCGGCCGGCATACTCGAAGTACACGGGGCGCTCGGCGATGATGCCGGCACCGTTCACGGCCTCCACTTTCGCGGAGAAATCATGGGAGGCGTCGTCGCCCCGTCCCAGGACGTCGCTCACGCGGACCGTCGCGCGGCTGCGGGCGTCTACCTCGAGTTTCTGCTTTCGCGTCCCGCCGTCGCCGAGCATGTAAGTGATTTCGCATCGAGCGGCTTCATCTCCCGGGTTGCCGACGCAAAGGTACGAGTCGAAGCCCGGCC
>CAZAIS010000214.1:0-5238 GCA_964485255.1 uncultured Acidimicrobiales bacterium
GGGCGAAACCCGTGGGCCGCTCGGCGGCGACCGGCCCTGCGGCCGCGACCCCGTGGCGCACGTCGGGAGCGGACCCGACATCCCGGTGGACGGCAACGGGCAGCCTCCCCGCCGCAGGCACCGCCGCTTCCCTGGTCAACGTCTCCGACGGCCCCATGAAGTACTCGACCGAGACGGTGATCGGCGACCGGTGCGGGTTGCCAATGGCCAGCCAGGTCTGGAAACCTTCGCGCGTGCAGCCTTCCGCGAAGTACCGCTCCCCGGCGAGCGTTGTCGAGCCGACGGCTACGTCTCCCCCACAGCATGCTCCCCGGTAGGAGAAGTAGAGCGGCCGCTCCGCGACCAGCGGCTCGCTCGAGGTCACCACCGTGCTCACGTCCCGCCCGGGGCCGACCTCTCCCATGACGTCGAACGTAGTCCTGCTCGTCGGCGCCAGCTCGTAATCGCGCGCGACGACGCCCCCGGTGTCGAGGAGGTACTCGACGTGCGCCCGCGCCGGGCGCTCACCCGGGTTCTGCAGGCAGAGCCATTGCTCGTAGTAACCGTCGTCAGGGTTGGAGCGCGTCGTTCCCTCACCGAAGTACCATTCCCTCGAGGTCTCGAGGGCTCCCGTCACGTCGTGCCCACCCGCCCAGCCTCCGTGATAGAGAAAGTACATGGGGCGCTCGACGACGATCGGCACCTCGGACTCCACAACCGCCGATACGTCGTGTCCCTCACCCACGGCCGCGTTCACGCTCACCGTCGTCCTGCACCCGGCGGGGGCGGTGAGCTCCTGGGCGCGCGTCGCGCCGTTCTCCATCATGTAGGTGAGCCTGACCCCGCCGGCGGTTCGCCCCGAGTTCTCGATCGTTATCCACTCCTCGAACCCCGGGCGCGTACAACCCTCGGCAAGGTACCACTTCACGGCGGGCCGCGCCGCTCCGGCCGACACGTGCCCACCCGCCCACGCCTGGTGATAAGTGAAATACATCGGCCGCTCCGCGACGATCGGCAGGTCGCTCGTCACCCTGGCGGACACGTCCTGCCCCGCGCCCACCGCGGCGTTCACATCCACCGTCCTCCTGCTCGAGCCCGGGACCTCCAGCTTCTGCTCGAGTGTCCTGCCGTCACCGGTGTAGTACTCAATTTCCACCCTGGCCGTCTCGGGGCCCGTGTTCTCCAGGCAGAGCCACTCGTCGAACTGGGTGCCGGCCCCTGGGGTGCCCGGGGGGTGGCGCTGGTGCATGTAGACCTGCCCGAAGTTCGCGCTGTTGGTGGCCTCCTTGGTCGCCGTATAAACGGGCTCGTAATACTCGAGGTTCGGGTTCGATCCCGTCTTGAAGGCCTCACGCGCCCGGTCCAGCATAGTAGTGTCACCGCTGTGGAGGTACCCGTAGGTCATCGAGTCCGCGGTAAGCAGTTGCCAGTTGCACACGTTGACGGCGACCTCGCTCTCTTCCCAGCCCCAGGGCGTGCCGTCACGCATCCACCCGTAGGGAACGCCCCCGTTTCCGCTCGCGTCTCTCTTCCACATGACGTGCGCCTCCTGGCGCGTCATCGCCACAAGTAGGCTCTTCGCGCCGCTCCTGTCGGCGCGCCCGATCTCCGCGCAGAGGTCGAGGTACTTGCCGAGCGAATTGACCAGCAGGTCCCACGTAAAGACCTTTGTGTAGTGCCTGTCGCCTTGTACCGGGTCCGTCAGGAAGAGGTCTGTCGACAGGTGAGCGTTGGCGATGAGCCACTCGGCCGTCGCCAGGTACCCGCTGTCACCGGTGGCTCGAAACGCGTCTATGAGTACCCAGAGACCGTGAGCGAAGGGCCTGGGGCTGAGGCAATCGTTCTCGTAGTCGGGCGCCTCCGCGTACCCCTCACCGTTACCCCTGCCGAAGGAGTTGTCGAACCGGTAACGGACGTTGTCGGCAATCTCGCGCGCGGCCTCGAAAGCAACAAAATCCCCGGTGATGTAGTAGCGGTGGAAGAGCCCGGGGGCCCCGAATACCAGGTCGGGGTGGGGACATCCGTAGTTGCGGTTGGGGTTGGCGTCGTTATCCTCGTCGTGGTAGCAGTGGCCGAAGAAACCGCCGTCCCACCAAGCCGTAGGCTCGCCCGAGTGGTGATACAAGTCCAGATCCGCCGTGTGTCTTCCCGCCGCGTCGGCAAGCCTGTACCATCGCGTGTCGCCGGTGCGCATGAACTGGAGGAGCATCCCATAGTCGAAGTTGTATTTCTGGTTGAGCGTCCCCGTTCCGCCGTTTTCGTAGTCGATCGGTTCCTCGCCGTAGTCCTGCCAGGAGTAGAACTCCGCGTCCTCGATAACCTCGAACAGGTTGGCGCCATCACCGGCGACGGTGGAGGAGTTCAAGGCCTCGTAAGCGTCAAACTCGGCGTCGCCCGTTGTCCCGGTCACCCTCCCCAGGGCGCCGGTTGACATACAGTAATCAGGTGAAGCCGAGGCGACGAGCGGGTCCTGGGCCGACCGCGCCCGGGCGCGCGCGACGTCCTGTGAGCCCGGCCCGTGAAAGCAGACGGCCACCTCGTGTGTCTTCTGCTCGCCCGGACGGAACGAGTAAGCGCCGGCGTACTCGCGGGGAAACAGGGCGATTTCTAGCCCGCCCGGCGAAGCCCTCAGCGCCTTCGGATAGTTCTGCCAGAAGTCGCGCACGCTGACCGCGGCGCCGCCCCTCGATCCCGTGAGGCCCAGCCACGGCGCGGGCCGCCCGCCCGAGGATACCGCCGAGCCGTCCCTGTACACCCTGTACCCACAGAACGAGACGTAGCTCTGCGGCCTCGGGTGCCTGCCCCGGTACCTGTCCCACGCTCTTCCACCGCTCGAATCCTGGTAGACCGCCAGCGAGCTCGAGGAGTCGAAGTGCCCGCCGCTCACTCCCCCCAGGCGCATCGCGGAAGGCTCCGCGCAATCGATGAGGATCTCGAGGTTCTCGAACGCGGCGCTCCTCGGGCAACCGATGTCGCAGAACCGGGGCTGGCCCTCGCTGACCGCGGGGCCGCGCGCGTTTCGCACGGTGAGTTGCACCTTCGCGTCGGCGAGGCCGGCGAAGACTGACACCCTCGCGACGCAACTCAGAAGCTCGCCCGCCGACCCTGTCAGCTTTCCGACGATCTTCACTGTCTTGCGCATGGAGCCGTCTGTCTCGAGCGATACGGCCGCGGGCGCCGTCGCCGCCGACTTGTACGTCCTCCCGCCGGTATCCACCGCCACGAGTCCCGTGCGCCCGCCGGGCTTCAGCATTTCGCGCCCCCCGACGCGCACCGAGTTGAAGAGGTCGAACCTGCTCTTGCTGAAGGAAAAGTCCGCCGCCCCGGTCGAGATGCTCAGCCGGGAGGAGTCGTTGCGAGTCACCACGAGGCCCGTGGCACCGTTGGAGCCGCCTCCGTCGGACAAAACGTACGTCGCCGTTCCGTTCGCCGCTACGTCGGCCTGGAAGTCCACCAGCACCCATCTCGCCGCCATGCCGGCCCGGCCCGGCGCGCCTCCCCACCTCGAGGTTATCCTGAACTGGGCGGGAACCGCCTTGCCGCTGGCGTCGACAAGTCTCAAGCTCGAGGTGCCGGTGATTCCAGAGGCCGCGTGAAGGGGGACGCCGACGGTAACCGGCTCGGCGTTCCTTGCCAGCCCCGATGTCTCGCGCACCATGAGGGCCACGGACAAACCCCCCGCCCGCGCTGCGGGCACCGGGGCAAACACGGTCGCCAGGGCAAGCCACATCGCCAGCAATGACGCCACTATAATGGCGACCGTTCTCTTCATCGGCACCTCCGGGACTCTTAACGAGTCTATCGGCGGCGCACCTGCGCATGATAAGCGGTCCAAGATGTGCAGGACCGCACCTTTGAACAGCGGCATCGGGACAAAGGGATGGGCGAAGAATCCGTTCGGCCCGTGGCGATGCCGGGACCCTCACTCGGGATCTGCGCCCGCTTCAGTACCCCGCCTGGAGAACCTCGAAACCCTCTGAGGGATACCTGCCCGCGTCTTTTGTTACCAGGGCCGCCCCCAGTTCCGCGCAACAAGCAGCAACAATACAAGTACCGAGCTCAAGCTTATCTCCGCGGCCACCAGTGAGAAAAAGTCCGGCACGACGAGCCACCTCCCTGTCCACAGGCACGATCCCGAACGAATCCAGTAGTCTCAACGCCGGCTCCACGTTCCCGGGAGTCGCGCGCGCCACGACTTCAGCGGCGCTGAGGGCGCTCACGCGGATAACTCCTTCATCCGCCAACCTCTCGAGCAGTGAGCGCGCCGGCTCCACCCCATCGAGGAAATCTATTAGTATGTCCCCTTCCACTACGATGTCCTTCGAGCCGCCTCCAATCGACTGCGCCCCCTATGCCTTGCCCCGCGCGGGCTTCCAGGCACCGAAGTACTCGGCGAGAGCCCTTTTCGCCTTGATGCGGGCAAGCTCCCGCTCCAGCGCGATAGCCACGACCCGGGACCGCATCTTGGCCGGGACCAAACCCCTGAGCTCCGCCAGAAGCGCCTCTGGAAGCAGGAAATTGGCCTGCCTCTTGGGCGCTCTATTCGCATAGGGACTGACGTCTTTCATAACTATACATACTATATAGTCATTTTATATTGTATGTCAATATATAATTCATATAGCTTTTGACCTGGAAAATTGCGCCTGCATTGACACTCGGATATCATTTTTACAGCGGCCCGTTCCCTTAGGGCCGGTTCACACGGTATAAGTGCCACACAACTTCGGGACATCGCTTGGTCGCTTCAGTGCCTATCCTGAAAGAAAGATACGAGGTCATCGTCATCGGCGCCGGCATAGGCGGCCTGGCGGCGGCCTCGGTCCTGGTGCGAGAGGGACTTGATGTGCTCGTGCTCGAGCGCGCCGCTCTGCCGGGGGGGTGCTGCTCCTCTTTCAGGGTCGGAGAGTTCACCTTCGACGCGGCCGCGTCGATTCTTCAGGGCTTCGGAGAGATCGGGTATCACGTGCAGCGCCTGCTGTTCGACTACCTGGGGCAGCAGGTGGACCTCATTTCCCGGGACAGCGCCTATACCATGCGCTTCGGTGACGCGGAGGTCGATTTCCACCGCGACAGGCACACCTATACTGCCGAACTCGGCGCGCTTTTCCCTCAACAGGCGGGCAGCATCCTTTCTTTCATGCGCGAGCTGGAGGACGTGTACGACGCGTTCCTGGACTACGGCGGGCCCCCGAGGCCCAGGTCCGAGGACTCGACGCTGCAGCGAACAGGCCTGGTCGCGCGGCACTCAATGAGCGC
>CAZAIS010000215.1:0-5223 GCA_964485255.1 uncultured Acidimicrobiales bacterium
CCCAGAACCTGAGGCCGCTCTCCTCCAGCATGCGGACCTGGATGAACTCCCCGTCCACGAACAGCGGGATATCGCTGGTCATCGCGTGGATGCGGTGCTTGATGACCGCGCCGCCCTCGGAGGGCTCACCCCCGTGGGCGTGGTAGATGTTGACCTCGTCCACCTCGTCGAGCATCGCGTCGACGCACCAGCGGGCGAGCACGTTGGCCATTCCCGGCGAGTTGCCCATTCCTATAAGCGCGCCGACGCCGGTCTCGCGAGCCTTCCCGTCCAGCTCGAGCATGCGCTCGGTCGCGTCGAGGTCGTCGCACACGTCCACGTAGTCGATGCCCGCCTCGATCGCGGCCTTGAGTATCGGCGGGCCGAATCGGTAGAACGGACCGATGCAGTTGCATATCACGTCGGACCCCGCCATCACCTTCTTGAGGTCAGCCGGGTCCTCGGCGTCGACCCGGACAGCCGAAGACTTCGGCCCGAGCTCCTCCGCGTACGCGCAAGCCGCCTCGTAGCGGTTCTCGGCTATCACAACCTCGTCTACCATCTCAGACGTAACGAGGGTGCGCGCGGCGATGCTCCCTATGCCGCCGCAACCCCCCAGCACCGTTATCCTTGACATCCTCAAACCTCCCGCGTCGTTTCTAACATCATAAAGGGTCACACCCGGTTTTGGCGCGTTTTTGTTGCGCTTGGGGTCAGGCATGTCGTGTATAAAGGGTCACACCCGGTTTTGGCGCGTTTTTGTTGCGTTTGGGGTCAGGCATGTCGGGCGCGCGCTTGGAGGACGCGCGCCTCTCGAGTGCTCGAGACGAAGTAGGCCGTATAATAGCCTAAAATGAATCGTCACGAAATGGAGGAATGATTGCGCTCAGGGAACACGAAGCGCGTGTACTGCTCGGGGGCTCTGTTCTGCCCCGAGGAAGTGCGGGCGATGGAACAGATCGCGGGAGCGCTCGAGAGCGCGGGCTACTCGACCTACCTTCCTCACCGCGACGGCGTGGAGGCGTTCGTGCTGAACGCCGTGAACATGCCTCTTTCCAACCTGCTCGTTTTCCGGCCGGTAACCCGTTTCCTCTACAAGGCCACGTTTGCCCTCGATATATTCGAGATACTCGAGTGCGACTACTTCGTTTTCAATATGAACGGCGCGGTCCCCGACGAGGGGGGCGTGGTCGAAACGGGCGTGGCTTTCGCGGCGGGTAAGCCCGTGGTCATCTACAGGAACGACCCGCGCGGTATGCCCGGCCGGGGAGGCCACCCGCTCCTGCTGGGCGCATCGGGCACGTTCGAGACCGTCGATAGCGTGGACATGATCCCGGCGGCTCTCGAGAGCGCCGCCGCACGCGGGCGGGCACTTGGAGAGGGCGCGCGCGGGACCGGCGGCATGCCTCCCTTCGTGCGCCGTACCGCCACGTTCGGCCGCAGGGTCCACCGGGTGCTTGGCATGGCGTCCTCCTTGAAACCGAGAAACATGATGTCCGCATGATTGGCCCGCAAGCTTGCGACCGCGAGACTGACACTGGAGAGTGAGTGATGACAGTACCAGGAGTTACGGTAATGGGCAGTTTCGTGGTCGACCTGATGGCCAGGGCGCCGCACCTGCCGCAGACCGGGGAGACCGTGAAAGGCGACGGCTTTCTCATCGGCCCGGGAGGCAAGGGCTCCAACCAGGGCGTGGCGGCCCACAAGGCAGGCGCCCGGGTGGACATGATCACCAAGATCGGCGCGGACAGTTTCGCCCGGATCGCGCTCGACAGTTTCGAGCGCGAAGGCATGGATACGACTTACATAATGCGGGACGAGGAGCTCGCGACGGGCGCGGCCCTGATAATGGTCGACGAGAACACCGGCGACAACAAGATCCTGGTCTCGCTGGGGGCCTGCTCCAACATCACCAAGGAAGATATCGACGCGGCCCGCCCCGCCATCGAAGCGAACCCCGTCTTTCTGACCCAGCTCGAAACCAACCTGGACGCGGTGGAAAGGGCGCTCGCCATCGCCTCGCGCAAGGGCGTCCGCATCATATTGAACCCCGCTCCCGCCGGCGAGGTGCCCGGCGGAATCCTGAAACCGGTCGATATCCTGACGCCTAACGAGGTCGAGGCTTCGATCTTCTCCGGCGTGAAGGTGTCGACGCCGCGGGACGCGGCCGAGGCGGCCCGGGTCCTCATGGGCAGGGGCACCAAGAGCGTCGTTGTCACAATGGGCTCGCGGGGGGTGTACGCGGCTGACGGCACGGAGGAGCGCTTCATGCCGTGCGTCGAGGTGGAAGCGGTGGATACCACCGGCGCCGGCGACGCTTTCAGCGGAGCCCTCGCCGCCGCCCTCGCCGAGGGCAGGGGCTTTTTTGAGGCGGTCGAGTTCGCTAATATCGCCGCGGCCCTGTCCGTTACCAGGATCGGCACCGCCCCGGCGATGCCCACCCGTGCCGAGATCGACAGGATGGCGCGACGAGCGAGATGAGGAACATGAATATAGAGAAGCTGATTGATTCGACCCTTTTGCGGCCCGAGGCCACCGAAGACGACGTCGTCCGTCTCTGTGAAGAAGCCCTCGACTACGGCTTCACGTCCGTGTGCACGAACTCGTGCTACGCGGAAACGGTCAGCAGCATCCTGGCCGGAAGCGGCGTGAAGACCTGCGTCGTCATAGGCTTCCCGCTGGGTGCCGCGTCCACCGCGGCGAAGGTATGCGAGGCGCGTAACGCCCTGGAGGCCGGCGCCGTGGAGCTGGACATGGTCATGAACGTAGGTGCCCTCAAGGGGGGCCGGGAGGACCTCGTGGCTGATGACGTCGGATCCGTGGTACGGCAGTGCGAGGGCAACGCCCTGGTCAAGGTGATCCTCGAGTGCTGCCTGTTGAGCGACAGCGAGAAGGCCGAGGCCTGCCGGATAGCGGTCGCCGCCGGCGCGGGGTTCGTAAAGACGTCCACGGGCTTCGGCACGGGGGGCGCGACGGCGCACGACGTCAGACTCATGAAGGACGCCGTATCCGGCAGGGCGAGGGTCAAGGCCTCGGGGGGCATCAGGGACCTCCGGGCGGCCCTTGAGATGATAGAGGCGGGCGCCGACCGCCTGGGCACCAGCAACGGCGCCGCCATAGTCGATGAGGCAAGGCGCCGGGGGGAATCGAGTTGAAGCAGGACCGCGCTACAGTTCATCTCGCGGGACCCGACTGCAGCCCCGAGGAAGACATGGGCATGCGACGCCTCGCGGCTCTGCTGGAGCGGGACGGCTTCGAGGTCTACCTTCCGTCTCGCGACGGGATCGAGTCCGTGTTCAGCGACTACGAGCTCCCCGGGGTCCCCGGGACGCCGGACCCGTTGGACGGCGGGCCGGGCCATCGCTCGGTCCTGCAGAGCGCCGCGTTCGCGCTGGAGATCTACCGCCTCGCCTACAGGTGCGACTGCCTCGTCTTCAACATGAACGGAAGGGTGCCCGACGATGGGGGCGCTTTCAGCGCGGCGGTGGCTTTCACCCTCGGCAGGCCGGTCATCCTGTACAAGCGGGACCACCGCACCAAGCTTGCGGGGAGCGACAACGCCATGATCACCGGGCTCTCTTTCGATTTCTCGACGGTGGGTGAGGCTTCGAAGCTGCCGGACGCGGTCAAGCGGGCCGTAGAGCACCGCCCGGGGGCGGGCCGCCTGCCCCGTGGCATGCCGCCGCTGGTGAAGGTCAACGCCGACCTGGGGCGCGAGGTGGCTGAATCACTCGAGTGTTTCAAGGGACGGGACCCCAAAGCCGGCCTCGCGGACCTTTACACCGAGCTGGCGGCCTCCTGCCACGCATCAGAAGTTTTCCGTCTCCGTACGCGGACGGGCACCTGAGGCAACGGGCCGCGAAAGCCGGGCGCCTCGCCTTCCTCAGGCGCAGAACCCCTCGAACAGTCTAACCGCCTCCACGGCGTCGCGCCCGATCGCGTCCACGCCCATCTTGTCCGCGAGCTCCTGGGTCGTGCATGCTCCACCGATGGCGACCTTGACCTGTGGGCGGAGCCCGGCCGACTCGAGGGCCTGAACGACCTCCCCGATCGACTGGACCATGGAGGTGAGCAGCACCGAGAGCCCGACCGCCCGGGCGTTGTGCTCGCGCACCGCGTCCACCACCTTCTGCTCGGGGACGTCGGTCCCCAGGTCGATCACCTTGAAGCCCGATGACGAGAGCATCGTTCCCACCAGGTTCTTGCCTATATCGTGGATGTCACCCTTGACGGTGCAGATCACCACCGTTCCCTTGCCGCCCGTCTCCCCCGCCTCGAGGTGCGGCTCGAGGACCTCGAGCCCCTCTTTCATCCCCTCGCCGGCGAGGACCAGGTCCGCGAGGTAGTACTCGCCTTTCTCGAACAGCTCTCCAACCGCGCCCATTCCCTGGCACATCGCCCCGAGGGTATCGGTCGGGCTCTCGCCCGCGTCGAGCGCCCTGGAAACCAGCGGCGCGATCTCGTCGATGTCCAGGTCCGTGACCGCTTTCTTGAGTGTGTCGAGGTTTTCGCTCATCAGGTCCTCCTTACGCGCGCGGCGCTTCATCGCGCCGCCGTTCACCGGCATCCCGTAAATCAACCCTTCGCCGTCGCCCGCAACGGGTACTGTCCCAGCTCCTTCGTCGCCTGCAGCATCCACTCGAGTCGCTCGAGAGACATGTCCGGGTGGCTGTTCGTCGGGGCTATCATGTAGCCCCCACCTCTGCCCGCGTCCTCGATGCTCTTGCGGACGGCTTCGAACACTTCCTCCCTGGTAGCGTCCACCAGTATGTGGGTGATGTCGACGTTGCCCACCAGGCACATCCTGTCGCCGACCATCTCCTTGACCTTCGCGAGCTCCACGCCCGCCGTCGGCTCCAGCGCGTGGACGCCGTCGAAGCCGCAGTCGGCCCACCACTCGAGAAGGTCGTAGACGCGGCCGCACGAGTGGACGACAATCTTCATGCTCAGCTTGTGTGCGGTTTCCGTGATGCGGCAGAACGAGTCTGTATATAGCTCCTTCATCGTGCGTGGGTTGATCATCGGTCCCGAGCGAAAAGCCTGGTCGTCGGTGTAGACGGCGCCGGGGACTCCCGCGTCGGCCCATGCTTCCAGCATCATGCAGAAGTGGTCCTCGTAGAACTTGATTACGCGCTTGATGAACTCGCGCTCGCGCCTCAGGGCTATGGTGAACCGCTCGAAGCCCAGGGGCTGCCAGGTGTTCTCGAAAAGGCCGAAAAGAAAGCCGGGCATTATGAAGATCCT